>NZ_DASPMG010000189.1:0-8427 GCF_035627195.1 Azospirillum sp. | reverse complement strand
GCGACACATGGTGGCAGACGGAGACGGGGGCGATCATGCTGGCCAACACCGGGCCGGACGCCGTGCCCGGCGCGCTGGGCCACCCGATTCCGGGGATCGAGGCGGCCATCCTGCGCCGCACGCCGGATGGCGTGGAGGTGGTGGAGGAACCGGGCGCGGTGGGCGAACTGGCCCTGCGTCCGCCCTGGCCGTCGCTGTTCCAGGGCTATCTGGGCGATGCCGCGCGCACGGCGCGTGCCTTTGCCGGCGGCTGGTACCTGAGCGGCGATCTGGCGCGGCGCGACGCGCAGGGGCGCTTCTGGTTCGTGGGCCGGGCCGACGACATCATCAAGTCCTCCGGCCACCTGATCGGCCCGTTCGAGGTGGAAAGCGTGCTGCTCGAACACCCGGCGGTGGCCGAGGCCGGCGTCATCGGCCGGCCCGATCCGGTGGCGGGGGAGGTGGTGAAGGCCTTCGTGGCGCTGAAACCCGGCCATGCGGGCGACCCGGCGCTGGCCGCCGAGCTGATCGCCTACGCCCGCCGCCGCCTGGGTCCGGCGCTGGCGCCGCGCGAGGTGGTGTTCGCCGAGGCGTTGCCCCACACCCGCAGCGGCAAGATCATGCGCCGGCTGCTCAAGGCCCGCGAACTCGGCCTGCCGGAAGGCGACCTGTCGACCCTGGATTGCGGAGGACGGTGATTGACCGGGGCGCCACCGGGCGGCTAAAGGTCCGGTATCCCTTCTCCCTTTGCGGGAGGGAAGGGCGGGTTCTGAAGGCATTGGGTGTGATCGGGAGTTCGGTATGGCGCGGGTTCTTCTGGCCTGGGAGTTCGGTGCCGGGCTGGGCCACCTCAACCGCCTGATTGCGGTCGGGCGACGGCTGGCGGAGGCCGGCCACGCGATCACGGTGGCGGTTCCGCGCCGCGCCGCCACCGCGCCGATCGTGGAGCGCAGCCTTCCCGGCACCACCGTGCTGGAGGGCTGGTCGTGGCACGTCGCCGACGCCGCGACCGCGCGCCGGGTGCCGACGCACAGCTTCGCCGACGTCATCTGGCTGTTCGGCTATTACAAGGAAGACGCTCTCGCGGCGGCGGCCGAGCGCTGGAGGGCGGTGTTGGCCGAGGTGAAGCCCGACCTTGTCATCGCGGACTTCGCGCCGACCTTGGCGCTGGTCGCCGGGGCGGACCTACCGCGCGTCGTGCTGGGCAACGGCTACACGGTGCCGCCGCCCGGTCGGCCACTGCCGCCGTTGCGTCCATGGGCCCGTGCGGTGCCCAAGGAGAGCGCGGCGCACGAGCGCCAGCTGCTGGACCTCGCCAACCGCCTGCGCCGACGGTATGGGCAGGCGCCGCTGCGCCACTTCGCCGACCTGTTCTCCGGTCCGCGCACCTTCGTCTGCACGATCCCGGAGTTCGATCCCTACGGCGCGCACCGGCAGGAGCCGACCTTCACCCCCTTCAACGTGCCGCGCATCGCCGCCGGACCGCCGGTGGAAGCGCGCGGCGACCAGCCCATCGCGCTGTACCTGCCGGCCAACCACCCGCACCTGCGCGACGCCTTCGCCGCCGTGGCGGACTGCAATTTGCTCTGCCACGCCTACGTCAGCGGCATGGCGCCCGAGGTGGTGGCGAAGCACGCGCCCCCGAACATGGCGGTTCACCGCAAGCCGCTCGACCTCGGCACGCTGCTGCCGAAGGCGCGGGCGCTGATCCACCACGCCGGGCTCGCCACCGCCTACGCCGGTCTGCAGGCGGGGGTGCCGCAGCTGGTGCTGCCGGCGAACCTGGAGCACGCCATCACCGCGCGCGGGTTGGAGGGCTTCGAGGCGGCGCTGTCCGTGCTCTCCGCCCCCGGCACGCCGGGCGCGGTCGAGGGCGCGTTGCGCCGCCTGCTGGGCGAGCGTGCGCTGTGGGACGCGGCCGGTGCGGCCGCCCGCGCGGTCGGCGCCCGGCCGGTGGTGGACTCCCTGGCGGCGGTGGTCGCTGGCTGCCGGGATCTGCTGGGGAACTGATCTGGGGTTGCGCAGGCCGGCGATGCGCCCGTTTCGCTTGTCAGATCCGGCGGTTCGGGCATAGTGGTGCGCAACGAGGGTGCGGCGCAGCACCCCGGCGGGGATGGCTGCATCGAGGATGCCGGTGGCGAACGGTGAGGGACTGTCTGGCGGCGTGCCGGCCGGCCTGTCGTCCCTGGGCGGCACGCTGATGGACGCCATGCCCGTGCCGGTGTTCGTGCGCGACGCCGACGGCGGCTGGCTGGGCTGCAACCGCGCGTTCGCGGCGGCCTTCGGCGAGCCGGACGCGCTGCCGACGGATGCGCTTCCGAAGGACGCTGGCCCGGCCGTGCGCGAGGCGCGGCTGCGGCGGCGCGACGGCACGGCGCTGGACGCGCTGGTCCATCTCAACCCCTTCACCGACGCCGCGACCGGCCGGTCCGGCACCATCGGCGTGGTCGTCGATGTCACGGAGCGCAAGCGGGCCGAGCGTGGCCTGGCCGAGGCCACCGTGACTCTGGAGGAGGCGTACCGCACCGCGCGCCTCGGCTACTGGGAATACGGCATCCACACCGGCCGGCTGGTGCTGAACGACGAGGCGTGCGCCATCTACGGCCACGACCCGGCCGACATCGAGCCCACCTTCGACGGGCTGCTGGGCATCCTGCACCCGGACGACCGCATGCGCTTCGGCAACATGCTGGAGAGCGTCATCGGCAACCCGTCGCGCGTATACGTGGAATACCGCGTCGTCGCCGCGGACGGACGGGTGCGGGCGGTGTCCAGCTCCTGCGCGCCGCGCTATGACGAGCAGGGGCGGCTGGCGCAGGTCTTCGGCGTCATGCTCGACACCACCGAACGGGCGGAGGCCGCCGCAGCGCTTCGCGCCGCCAAGGAGCGGCTGGAGGAGGCGCACCGCACCGGCCGCCTGGGCTTCTGGGAATACGCGATCCGCACCGGCGAGCTGGAGTGGAATCGCGAGGCGTTCGACATCCACGGCCAGGACCCGCAGAGCTTCACGCCGACCTTCGACGGGCTGATGGCGCTGCTGCACCCGGACGACCGGCTGAGCTTCGGCAACATGCTGGAAGGCGTCATCGGCAACTCCCGCCGCGCCTATTTCGAATACCGGGTGATCGACCCGGCCGGCGACGTGCGCACGGTGTCCAGTTCTTGCGCGCCGCGCTTCGACGCGGACGGGCGGCTGACGCACGTGTTCGGCGTGATGCTGGATATCACCGAGCGCGCCCGCGCCGCCGCCGCCCTCACGGCCGCGAAGGAGGCCGCGGAGATGGCGCTGGAGGAACTGCGCGCCGCGCAGGACAGCCTGGTGCAGGCGGAGAAGATGGCCTCCCTGGGCCAGCTGGTGGCCGGCGTGGCGCACGAGATCAACGGGCCGGCCGGCGTGGTGCTGACCACCGCCTCGCACCTCGCCGGGCGCACGGACGACCTGAAGCGCCAGTTCCGCGACGGCACGGTGACCAAATCCACCCTGGCCGCCTACCTGGACGTGGCGACGGAGGCCTGCCAGCTGCTGGTCACCAACACGGAGCGGGTGGCGGCGCTTGTGCAGACCTTCAAGCAGGTCGCCGCCGACCAGACCGGCGACGAGCGGCGCGTCTTCTACCTGAAGGACTACATCGAGGACGTGCTGCTCAGCCTGCACACGCAGATCGGCCCCTCCGGCCACCGCGTCGACGTGGCCTGCCCGGACGCGCTGCAAGTGGAGAGCTATCCCGGCGCCTTCGCGCGCGTGCTCACCCACTTGGTGCGCAACGCGCTCCAGCACGCCTTTCAGCACGGCCAGCGCGGGCACGTCGCCATCACGGTGGAGGCGGCGGACGACGACTGGATCGTGCTGCGCCACGCCGACGACGGCCGGGGCATCCCGGCGGAGGAGCAGGCGAAGGTCTTTGACCCCTTCCACACCACCGCCCGCCACCTGGGCAGCGTGGGCCTGGGCCTGCACATCGCCTACAACCTGACGACCCGGACGCTGGGCGGCCAGCTGACGGTGGAGAGCCGGCCCGGCGAGGGCACCACCTTCGTGTTGCGCCTGCCGCGCTCCGCCCCCTTGGAATAGAGTGTGCGGGCCGGTGTTCGTTGCTGTGACGGGGCATCGCCCCGCGGCAACAGGCTGGTGAAGGCCACCCATGAAGACCGCTTGGAACATCGCGCTTCTCGCGCTCGCCGGGGCGCTCCTGTCCGGCTGCTACGCCCACGTCTACCATCCGGGGCCCACCTACTACGGCTATTACGAGCAGCCCCGCGCCTACGGGTACGGGCATGGCCACGGTCATCACCGGCATTGGGGCGGCGGGCATCGCCACGGCGGCGGATACGGCCATTACGGACGCCATCACCGGAGCTGGTAGGCAGCCCTATGGCACGCCCTCGGCCGCGGCGGTGCGCACCTGGGCGGCGCAGGCGAGGCGGAACAGCTCCTGCCCGTCGAGGATCACCACGATCCGCCCGTCGTTCAGCAGCGACACGCCGCCCACGCCCGGCACCTCGGCCAAGCCGGGGTGGCTCTCGCGCACGAACAGGTCGCCGCGCTTCAGCAGGCGGTCGATCTCCACGCCGATGTGCCGATCGTCGAGCTTGAGGACGACGACCTGCCGTTCCGGCGCCGCATCCGGTGCCGGTCGGGCGCCGCCGTAGCCCAGCGCATCGGCGAGGTGCACGACGGGCAGCACGCGGTTGCGCCGGACGACGCTCCAGCAGCCGGACACCCGGTGGAAGTCCGGCGTGGCGACGCCGCACACCTCCTCCACGAAGCGGTCGGGGATGGCGAGAACCTGATCGTCCACCTGCACCAGCAGCGAGCGCACGATGGCCGCCGACAGCGGCAGGTCGATGGTGAAGCGGGTGCCCTGGCCGGGGCGCGTGTCGATGGCGATGCCGCCGCCCAGGCGCAGGACGGCGTCGCGCACCACGTCCATGCCGACACCGCGCCCGGAGGTCTCGGTGACCGTCTCGGCGGTGGAGAAGCCGGGGGCGAAGATGAAGGCGTGCACGTCGCCGGGTGACAGCCCGCGGCTGTCCTCCGCGGCCACCAGCCCCTGGCGCACCGCCTTGGCGCGCACGGTCTCCGTATCGATGCCGCGGCCGTCGTCGGCGATCTCCAGCAGCACGCGGGACGAGCGCTGGACGGCGCGCACGGTGAGGTTCGCCTGCGCCGGCTTGCCGACCGCCGCGCGCGCCTCCGGCGTCTCGACGCCGTGGTCGACGGCGTTGCGCACCATGTGCAGCAGCGGGTCGTACAGCGTCTCGACCATGCTCTTGTCGATGCGCACGCCGCCGCCGTCGATGGTGAGGCGGATCTTCTTCCCCTGGGTGCGCGCCAGTTCGCGCACCACGCGGGGGAACTGGTCGAGCAGCCGCTCGATCGGCACCACCCGCAGGTCGAGCGCGCTCTCGCGCAGCCGGTCAATGGCGCGGCTGAACCGGTCGTCGAGGTTCAGCAGCTCGCGCCGGTGACTCTCCAGCGCGTCGCGCACGGCGCGCAGGTCGGGATCGCCGACGCCGAGCCGGGATGCGAGCGCGCCGAGCGCCTCCTCCAGGCGCTGGTCGTTGGCGACGGCGTTGAGGCCGCCGCTGAGCAGGACCATGCCGTCGATGCGCGCCATGAAGCCGTCGATGGCTTCACCCGGCACGCGCAGCACGCCGCCCGCGGCCGGATGTGGCGCGGGGGTGGGTTGCGGCACCTCGGCCGGCGGCCATTCGGCGGCGGGAGGGGCGGGAGGCGGCGTCGTCGGCAGCGTTGGCGTCGTCGGCGGCGGCGGTGGGGCAAGGGCGGGTGGTTCGGGGGGCGGAACGTCAACGGCGGCTTCGCCGGGCGCGCAGCGGCGCAGGTGCAGCAGGGCGCCGCCGGGATCGACGGCGGACAGGGATGCCCGCAGCGCCTCCGGCCCCTCCGGCGAGGCGACCAGGACCTTGAGCCAGGTCTTGCCGTCGATGAACTCCGGCCAGTTGGTGATGGCCTGCACGCCGGTGCCAAGCCACTGTGCGAAGCCCGACGCCACGGCGGGGTCGCTCTCCAGGAAGGCCGTCACCTCGTAGAGGGCCGTGGCCGGGTCGTTCACGGCGGCGCGCAACTGGGCGGCGCTTTCCGGCGACAGGAAGCGCAGGAGCTGCGCGTCGAGGCCGAGCGCCGTCAATTGCTCGCCGTCGAACGGGCGCGCCGCCTGCTCCTCCGCCTCGGCCGTCTCGACGAAGGCGCGCAGCAGGGCTTCCAGCGTGACCGCCGTGTCGGCGTCGATGTCGGTCGGCGGGTCGGTGCAGGCGTGGAGTGCGATGAAGTCGATGGCGTGGCGCGCGTCGGCCAGAACGGCCGGCCAGCGCGCCCGGGCGGCCGGTGCCAGGCGGCGCAGCACGTCGGCCACCCGCCGCACCAGCGCCGAGGCACGCGGCAGCTTGACGATGTCCAGCGTGGAGCCGACGCGGTCCAGCACGTCGGCCAGTTCATCGCCCGCCGTCTCCGGGCTTTCCATCAAGTGCAGCGCCCGCGCCGTGCCGCGCGCCAGCGCCTGGGCGTTGTGGTCGGCCAGCAGCGTGGCCAGGATGGCGGTGCCGGCGTCGCGCCCCGACAGGCGCCCGATGCGGGCACTGGCCAGGGCCACCGCCTGCAGGTCGGCCAGGATGGCGTCGGCGTCGCGCGCCGCCAGATGCGAGCGCAAATCCCGGAAGGTGTCGGCCAGCGGCAGCAGGGACAGTCGCTCGCAGGCGATCTCCAGCCGTTCGGCCGTGTCGTCCACGGCGCGCACGCCGTCCGCGTCCAGCGTGTCGAGGTCGAGCGCGCGGGTCAGCGTCGCCATGCCGTCGCGCAGATGTTCGACGAAGATGCCCAGCAGCCGGTCGTTGTCGTGCAGCTTGGCGGGCCGCGCCGGCTCGGCCGCCGGGGCGGCGGTGCTGCCCGCGCCGGGGCTGCCCAGCGCCTCCAGCCGGGCGAGGATGGCGGCGGGCGGCGGGCTGTCCCGCCGCTCGCGCACGGCGATCTCGCACTGCGCGCGCAGCGCGTCCAGCGCCTCCAGCAGCGGCTCGGTCACCGTCTCGCCGAAGGGAAGTGCCCCGGAGCGCACGCGGCCCAGCACCGTCTCCGCCCGGTGCGCCAGCGCCTCCATGCCGAACATGTCCATGGCGCGCGCCGCCCCCTTCAGCGAGTGGACGGAGCGGAACAGGGCGGCGATGCGCTCGCGCTCCGGCGTGTCGCCGGAGGTGTCGGACAGCAGGCGGTCGGCGGCGTCGAAATGCTCCCCCGCCTCAAGCGCGAACTGCTGCCAGAGCGTCTCGATGAGTTCGCTCATGACCTCGTCAGGGGCGCGCGGGCAGGGGCAGGCCGGATGCCCGGCGGATCGCCACGATGATGTCGTGTCCCTTCTTGTGCGCGAGGTCGAGGCTCATGGTGCCGGACGGCTTGGCGATGATCTCCACCGCCCCCAGCGCGCGCGCCTCGTTCGCCTCCGGCGAGCCGATCTGCGCCACCGAGGAGATGATGATCACCTTGGCGCGGCTGATCAGCGACATGTGCTCCATCACCTCCAGCCCCGACATCTCCGGCATCTCGATGTCGAGCAGCACGATGTCGGGCTTCAGGCTCTTCACCATCTCCAGCCCCGCGCGGCCGTTCTCGGCGGCGCCGGCCAGCTCCAGCTCGTCGTCGGAGCGGACGATGTCGCCGATGATCGTGCGCATCAGCACCGAATCGTCGATCAGCAGAATCCTTGGCTTCGCCATCGGTCAGACTTCCCGTGTCACAGGGTAAACCACGCGTTGAGCTTGCGACCCATGGCCGCGATGGATAGAACCTCGCTCGCCACGCCGGCGCGGATGGCCGCCGTGGGCATGCCGTCCACGGCGCAGGACGCCGGGTCCTGCACCAGAACCGGGTGGCCGCGTTCGGCGAATGCCCGCGCACCGGCGGTGCCGTCGTCCCCCATGCCGGTGAGGATCACCGCCACCGGTGCGCGCGCCTCGGATGCCGCCGAGCGGAACAGAAGGTCGGCGGAGGGATGGTAGACCTCCGGCCCCGGCGGGGCGGCGCGCAGCGTGAAACGGCCGGCGCGCTGGATCACAAGGTCGCCGCCGCCCTTGAGGATGGTGACGGTGCCGGGCTCCACCGTCATGCCGGCGGTCCCTTCCTCGACCGGGCGCTTCAGCGTGCGGCTCAGCGACGCGGCGAAGCCGCGGGTGAAGGTGGGCGGCATGTGCTGCGCCACCACCAGCGGGCAGGGCAGGGGGCCGAGCAGACCCAGCAGTTCCACCAGCGTCACCGGCCCGCCGGTGGAGACGCCCACGACGACGAGGTCGGGCCGGCGCCCCGGCGTCCGGTCCACCTTCGGCGCAGGGACCGGCGCCGGGGGTGCGATCTCCTTCAGCGCGGCCATGCGCCACCGGCCCCAGTGGCGCACCTTGTCGGTCAGCTGCCGCTCGATGGAGGCCATGTCGAAGGTGACGAAC
>NZ_DASPMG010000188.1:0-2552 GCF_035627195.1 Azospirillum sp. | reverse complement strand
CGGCGCTCGTCTCTCTCCAACCGCACGGGCAGGCCGGAGGAGCGCATATGGGCCTTCACCTCGCGGACCTTGAACATGCCGAAATGGAAGATCGAGGCCGCCAGCACGGCGGTGGCGTGGCCCTCGCGGATGCCGGCGACGAGAGGGTCCAGGGTGCCGACGCCGCCCGAGGCGATGACGGGCACGCGCACCGCGTCGGCCACCGCGCGGGTCAGGGCGAGGTCGAAGCCGCTCTTGGTGCCGTCGCGGTCCATGGAGGTCAGCAGGATCTCGCCGGCGCCGTACTCGGCCATGCGCTTCGCCCACTGGATCACGTCCAGCCCAGTCTCGCGCCGGCCGCCGTGGGTGAAGACCTCCCACCTGCCGTCGCCGGTGCGCTTGGCGTCGATGGCGACGACGATGCACTGGCTGCCGAACTTCTCGGCGCCCTCGCGCACGAACTCGGGGCGGCTGACCGCGGCGGTGTTGATCGACACCTTGTCGGCGCCGGCCAGCAGCAGCTTGCGGATGTCCTCCACCTGCCGCACGCCGCCGCCCACCGTGAGCGGCATGAACACCTGCTCGGCGGTGCGGCGCACCACGTCGAAGATGGTGTCGCGGTTCTCGTGGCTGGCGGTGATGTCCAGGAAGGTCAGCTCGTCGGCCCCCTCGCGGTCATAGACGCGGGCCTGCTCCACGGGATCGCCGGCATCCACCAGATCCACGAAGTTGACCCCTTTGACCACCCGGCCGTCTTTGACGTCCAGGCAGGGGATGACGCGCATCTTCAGCATCAGTCGGCATCCTCGGCCACGGGCGTGGAGAGCAGCGCCAGCGCCGCCTCCGGATCGATGCGGCCGTCGTACAGCGCCCGGCCGCAGATGACGCCCTCGATGCCGGAGCGCTCTTCCTTCTTCAGCGCCGCCAGATCCTCGATCGACGACACGCCGCCCGACGCGATGACCGGCGTGGTCAGGTGGAAGGCGAGGTCGGCGGTGGCCTCGACGTTGACGCCGCCCATGGCGCCGTCGCGGTTGATGTCGGTGTAGATGATGGCGGCCACGCCGGAGTCCTCGAACTTCAGCGCGAGGTCCAGCGCCTTCTCGGTCGAGGTCTCGGCCCAGCCGGCGACGGCGACGTAGCCCTCGCGCGCGTCGATGCCCACGGCGACCTTGCCGGGGAACTGCTTGCAGGCCTCCTTGACCAGCTCGGGATGGCGCAGCGCCACGGTGCCGAGGATGACGCGGGCCACCCCCTTCTGCAGCCACATCTCGATGGTCTTCAGGTCGCGGATGCCGCCGCCCAGCTGCACCGGCATGTCGACCGCGGCCAGGATGCGCTCCACCGCCTCGCCGTTCACCGGCTTGCCGGCGAAGGCGCCGTTCAGGTCGACGAGGTGCAGCCACTGGAAGCCCTGCGCCTTGAAGGCGCGGGCCTGCTCGGCCGGGTCGGTGTTGAACACGGTGGCGAGGCTCATTTCGCCGCGCACGAGGCGGACGCAGGCGCCGTCCTTGAGGTCGATGGCGGGGTAGAGGATCATTGCGGCGTCTCGTCCGTTTGCGGGTGCTGGGAGAGGTCCTTGAAATAGTAATGGCCGGCGATCCGGCGGCCGTCCACCTGCGCATAGAAGGGGTGCGTTCCCCAGCGTTGGAAACCCATGCTTTCGTACAGGCGGATCGCCGCCTCCTGCGTCTCGCGCACGTCGAGGTTCAGGATGCGGTAGCCGAGTGCGCGCGCCTCGTTCTCCACCGCCTCGGTCAGCTGGTGGGCAAGGCCGTGGCCGCGCGCCCAGGGGGCGACGAAGGAGGTGGTCAGCGTGCAGGCGTGCGCCTGCGCCTCGTTGTTGCGCGCCGGCTTGACCAGCTGGGCGGAGCCGGCGATGACGCCGTCCAGCCGGCCGACGAACAGGATGCGCTCCGGCACGATCAGCACGCCGCGCCAGAACCGCTCCATGATCTCGCGCGACGGCGGCGTGACCCAGCCGAAGCCGCCGCCGTCGCGGATGGCGGCGTCGGCCGCGTCGCACAGGTCGTGCAGGTCGGCGGTGCGGAACTTCTCGTCCACGCGCTCGACGATCGCGGCCGGGTTGGCTGCCGAGGTCGGGATGTTCATCCGCGCGGCTGCCACGTGAGGAAGTTGGCGATCAGCGCCAGACCGGCGGCCTGACTCTTCTCCGGATGGAACTGCGTGCCGACCAGGTTGTCGCGGCCGATCACCGCGGTCACCGGCCCGCCGTACTCGACGCGCGCCAGTTCGTTCGCCGGGTCGGCGCACTGGATGCGGTAGGAATGCACGAAGTAGGCGTGCGCGCCTGCGGGCAGGCCCTTCAGCACCGGGTGCTCGCGCACCACCTCCAGCTCGTTCCAGCCCATGTGCGGGATCTTGAGCGTCGGGTCGGCGGGCTCCAGCGGCACCACCTCGCCCTTGATCCAGCCCAGGCCCTGGTGCACGCCGTGCTCCAGCCCGCGCTCGGCCATCAGCTGCATGCCGACGCAGATGCCGAAGAACGGCTTGCCGCCCTTGATGACGGCTTCTTCCAGGGCGTCGCGCATGCCGGGCACGGCGTCGAGGCC
>NZ_DASPMG010000187.1:0-4798 GCF_035627195.1 Azospirillum sp. | reverse complement strand
ACTGCTTGGTCATCGCCTGCTGGACGGCGACGTTGCCGATGCCGGCGGCGGTGTTGTTGGCGGAGACCACGTTCTGCGCCATGGCGGGGGCGGACAGGCACAGGACGGCGGCGGCGGCGAGCAGGGTGTGGCGGATCATGGTGGCGGTTCCTTCCGGTGAGTGGGGCGGGGCCGTCTGGCCCGGCGCGTTGTCGATGGACAGACCCTACCCGCTCCCCGCCCCGCCTTCTGTGAGCCGCACCACAAACCCGCACCGATCGATACGCCGGATCGCGTGCACGGATCAGCGCGCCGACGGCAAAGCCTCCTGCCGGTAGCGCGCCAGGGCGGCCCGCAGAAGGCGCGGCGTGACCGGCTTGTGCAGCAGCCCCAGGCCGTGACGCGCCGCGTCGGTCTGCGGCTCCGGCCCGATCTCGCCGGTCACGATGACGCCGGGGACGTCGGCGCCGTATATCTCGCGGATGCGCACCACGGCCTCCGTCCCGACGCGCCCCTCGCGCAGGCGGTAGTCGGCCAGGATGACGTCCGGCTTGCGGCCGGCGGCACGCAGCCGCGCCATCGCCTCGTCCGTGGAGGCGGCGGTCAGCACCTCGTAGCCCCACTCCTGCAGCATGGTCCGCAGGGCCAGCAGGACGATCACGTCGTCATCCACGGCGACGGCGAAACGCCCGCCATCCGGCATCGGTCCGGCGGCGTCCGGAACCGGTGGCGACGGAACGGCCCTGTCCCGCGCCCCGGCGACGAGCGGAACCTCGACCGTGAACACGGAGCCGCCGCCCGGCCGCGACTGGGCGCGCACCGGGTGGCCGAGCAGCGTCGACAGGCGGCGCACGATGGCAAGCCCCAGCCCCAGCCCCTGCGCGCGGTCCCGCTCCGGGTTGCCGACCTGATAGAACTCCTCGAAGATCCGCCCCAGCTGGTCCGGCGGGATGCCGATTCCGGTGTCGCGCACCTCGATCAGCAGACGGCCGCCTTCCGCCGTGCAGTCCAGCGCAACCGTGCCGCGCTGGGTGTAGCGGATGGCGTTCTCGATCAGGTTGCGGACCATGCGGCCGAGCAGGACCCGGTCGCTGCGCACCACGGCGTCGCACGGCGCGACCCGCCACGCCAGCCCCTTGGCCTGGGCGATCGGCGTGTAGGCGGCGGCCAGCGGCTCGATGATCTCGCGCACGGCGATCTCCTCGAACTGCGGCTGCACGATGCCGGCGTCCAGGCGCGACACGTCGAGCAAACCGTCCAGCAGCCCCTTCAGCGCGTCCAGCCCCTGCTGGAGGTGATCCAGCGCCGTACACCCCGCGGTGTCCGCGACGTGCGGGCGCAGCGCCTCGGCGAACAGCAGGATGGACTGCATGGGCTGGCGCAGGTCATGGCTGGCCGACGCGAGGAAGCGGCTCTTCGAGCGGTTCGCCTCCTCGGCCAGTTCGCGCGCGCGATGAATGTCGTCCACGTCCATGGCGGTGCCGACCCAGGCGACGATGCGACCCTGCTGGCGCAACGGGCTGACGCGGCCGATGTGCCAGCGGTAGGCGCGGTCGGCGCGGCGCAGGCGCAGCTCGTACTCGTAGGGTTCACCGGCGGCGAGGGCACGCTCGCGCAGCTCCTGGATGCGCTCGCGGTCGTCGGGGTGGACGGCGTCCCAGCGCGTGCCCTCCGCGGTCTCCTGCCCGGTGTAGGTCCGCCAGGCGAGGTTGAAGAACTCGGCCACGCCGTTGGCGCGGTTCACCCACATCAGCTGCGGCGCGTTCTCCACCAGCGCGCGGAACCGCTCCTCGCTGGCGCGCAACGCCTCCTCGGCGCGCTTGCGGTCGGTGATGTCGCGCGCCACGCCGACCAGGCCGACGATGCGGCCGTCGGAGTCGCGCAGCGGCGTCTTCGCCGTGGAAAAGGCGCGCGGGTCGTCCCGGCCGGCCACCGGGACGACCTCCTCGATGGTCTCGCTGCGGCCGGTCGCCAAGATGTGCCGGTCCGTCCGTTCGATGCGGGCCGCGGCGGCGGCGGGAAACAGCTCGGCGTCCATGCACCCCACCACCTCCTCGCGGGCGCGGCCGAAGACCTGCGCGGCGGCGGAGTTGACCGACACGTACCGGCCGGCCAGGTCCTTCACGAAGATCGGGTCCGTGGTGCTCTCCAGCACGCCTTCGAACAGGGCGTGCCCTTCGCGCAACGCGCGCTCGGCCGCCTTGCGGCGCGACACGTCGCGCAGGATGCCGGTGAAGTGGCGCCGGCCGCCCATCCACCACTCGGCGATCGACAGCTCCACGGGGAAGGTCCAGCCGTCGCGGTGCCGCCCCTCCACCTCGCGGCCGATGCCGATGACGCGGCGCTCGCCCGTGTTCAGGTAGCGGTCGATGTACTCCCGGTGCCGCGCCGCGTCGGCCTGCGGCATCAGCAGGGCGATGCACTGCCCGACCGCTTCGGCGGCGGTGTAGCCGAACATCCGCTCGGCCGCCGCGTTGAAGGCGTGCATCACGCCCTGCTCGTCGATGACGATCATGGCGTCGACCGCGGTCTCAACCACCGCACGGTAGCGCGCCTCCGCCTGCTCGGCGGCGGCGCGGGCCTCGGCCTCCGCCCGCCGGGCGTCGTCGGCCGCCCGTCGTGCGGCGCGCATCTCCAGCTCGTGCACGACGATGCGGGCGAACTCCTCCAGGTCGCGGCGCGCCTCGTCGCTGAACTCGAAATGCGGCAGGGAGTCGATGACGCAGAAGGTGCCGAGCAGCAGCCCCTCCGGCGTCTTCAGCGGGGCCCCGGCGTAGAAGCGGATATAGGGCGGGCCGGTGACCAGGTCGTTTTCGACGAACCGCTCGTCCCGGGTGGCGTCGTGCACCACCATGACCTCGTCCGTCAGGATGGCGTAGGCGCAGAAGGCCAGCCGGCGCGGGACGTCCGGCGCCTCGAACCCGTAGCGGGCCTTGAACCACTGGCGGGTCTCGTCGACCAGGCTGACCAGCACCGTCGGCATCCCGAAATGGCGGGTGGCCAGCTGCGTCAGGCGGTCGAACTCGGGGTCGGGCGGCGTGTCGAGCACGCAGTAGCCCTTGAGCTTGTTGATCCGGGCAAGCTCGTTCAGGGGCCAGGGTGGTTCGGTAGTGCTTGGCGGTTCAGTGGCGCTCAAGGGTTGCCGCACTCAGGAAAGCCGAATGTTCACACTTCCATCATGCAACAACCAAGCGCCGATATCAGCTATTAACCATACGCGGACTGCGTCACTACACTTCTGTGCCGCGCGTCTCATATCCGCTGAAGTCCACCGGGCGCGGCCGATAGCCGTTTGCGAACAGCGGCGAGGAGACCACCATGTCGGCGGTGGACTCGTTGCAGGCCATGGGAATGTTGTACAGCGTCGCCAGCCGGGTCAGCGCCTTGACGTCCACGTCGTGCGGCTGCGCCGTCATGGGATCGACGAAGAAGACCAGAAGGTCGATGCGCCCCTCGGCGATCATGGCGCCGATCTGCTGGTCACCGCCCAGCGGCCCGCTTTTCAGCGGCGTGACCTCCAGGCCGGGGTGCGCCGCGCTGACCTTCTGGCCGGTGGTGCCGGTGGCCCAGAAGGCGTGCCCGTCCAGCAGGCGGATGTTGGCACCGATCCACGCGATCAGGTCGGCCTTGCGGGCGTCGTGGGCGACCAGGGCGATGCGCTTGCGGGTCATGGGACCTTTTCCATCCAAATGCGGGACCGCCGCGCCCGCGCGTGAACGCGGGCGCGGCGGCTTGGCTCACGCGACCGTCAGCGCGATGGTCCCGAACCCTTCGTAGCGGGCAACGCACCGGGCGCCGGGCTTGATGAAGATGGTGCCGGTGCACGAGCCGGTGGTCACCGTGTCGCCGGCGTGCAGGCCGCCGAACGGGCGCGACCCGACGTTGGCCAGCCATGTCAGCAGGTTGACCGGATCGCCGGCGGAGTTGCCGCCCACCACGCTCGCCGCCGCCTTGCCGTCGATCTCCAGCGTAATGGGCAGGCGCACCGGGTCGACGGCGCGCCAGTTCTCCACCGCCTTGCCGACGATCAGCGCGCCGTGGTTCGCCTGGTCGGCCATGTGGCTCAGCGCGTCCTGCGCGCCATAGGTCACGAAGCGGGTGTCGCAGATCTCGAACGCCGGGTGGACGGAACCGACGGCGTCCAGCACCTCCTCGCGCGTCCACGGCCGGTCGCCGACGGGCAGGTCGCGGGCAAGGCGGTAGACGATCTCCGCCTCGATGCCGATGACGTGGAATTGGGAGGCCGGCAGGCGTTCGGTGTCGAAATACAGGGTCGCGGCGTTGATCGGCGCGCAGGTCGGCTCGGCATCCGGGGCCGGGCCGCCGACCTTCCAGGCGGTGACGGGACCCAGGCGGCGCGCCACCTCGTTCATGACGGCGTAGGCCTCGTCCCGGGTGGACGGGCGGGCGGTGGCGGGCAGTTCGCTCAGCAGGCGGTGCTCCCGGCGGGCGGCGAGCAGGACCTCGACGGCCTCGGCCACGGCCGGGACCCCAGCGATGGCATTGGTGATGGCGTTCATGGGGACGTTCCTTTCGATGGCGGGGGGCCACCGGGGCGGGCGCCCCTTTCAGGGCGCCCGGTGCGGGCCGGTCATTCCGCGGCGGTCATTCCGCGGGGGAGACCTTGAGGGCGACGGGCGCCGCTTCGGCCTGTTCGGCGGCCTGCTGCGCGGCAAGGTAGCGGGGCGACAGGACGCCGTAGCGCTTGGCCCACCACGCGGTGAGGACCGGGGTCAGCAGCGAGGTGACGACGACGCAGGTGGCGACCAGGGCGGTGGCGGCCGGGGCGACCGGGGCGAACGTCGGCTCGATCGAGGCG
>NZ_DASPMG010000186.1:0-15642 GCF_035627195.1 Azospirillum sp. | reverse complement strand
GGCTGACCGTGGTCACCTCCAACTACACCGTCGCCACGCCCGAGCGGCGCGAGCACGAGGTGGTGCCGGCCGGCGAGTACGTGGCGGTGGAGGTGATCGACACCGGCATCGGCATCCCCAAGGAGAACCTCCAGCGCATCTTCGAGCCGTTCTTCTCGACCAAGGAGGTGGGCTCGGGCACCGGGTTGGGGCTGTCCACCGTGTACGGCATCGTGCGGCAGTTCGGCGGCTTCATCTTCGTCGACAGCGAGCCGGGGCAGGGTGCCAAGTTCACCATCCTGCTGCCCCGCCACCAGGGCGAGGCGCGCCCCGCCGACCAGGGCGAGCCGCGCGAGCGCCGCGGCAGCGACCTCACCGGGTCCGGCACCATCCTCCTGGTGGAGGACGAGGACGCGGTGCGCGTCTTCTCCGCCCGCGCGCTGCGCAACAAGGGCTATCAGGTGCTGGAGGCGAAGAACGGCGAGGCGGCGATGCAGCAGCTCACCGGCGACGCGTCCGGCGTCGACCTGCTGATCACCGACGTGGTGATGCCGCAGATGGACGGCCCGACGCTGGCCCGCAAGGTGCGCGAGCGGCGGCCGGACATGAAGGTGATCTTCATCTCCGGCTACGCCGAGGACCGCTTCAAGGACGAGCTGGACGGCCCCAACGGCTCCCACTTCCTGCCCAAGCCCTTCTCGCTGAAGCAGCTCGCCTCCAAGGTGAAGGAGGTCATGCGCGGGGCGTAGATCCGTAGGTTGGGTTGAACCGCAGGTGAAAACCCAACGCCGTCTCCACCGCGAACGCGTTGGGTTTTCGCTGGCGCCAAGAAGAAACAAGGGGCAGGCAGTTCCGAAGACGGTGCCCTTCTCCCCTTGAGGGAGAAGGGTTGGGATGAGGGGTCGTTAACGGCGGCAGCCGGGAAAATGGGTCATCTTATCCGGCCATCCGGCCGTAATCACCCTCACCCCAACCGCGACGCCCTTCGGCGTCGCCCCCTCAAGGGAGAGGGGCTTTCGAACAGTTTCATCCGCCACGGCCCGGCGCGTCAGCGCCGATGAGAACTCAACCCAACCTGCGGGGTTCAGGGCGTGAGGGCCTCCTCCCGGCGCGAGAAGAACCGCACGGTGTCGCGGCCGGCCTGCTTGGCGGCGTACATGGCGGCGTCGGCGTTCTTCAGCAGCCCCTCGGCGTCCGCCCCGTCGCGCGGGTAGACGCTGATGCCGATGGACGCGCCGATGCCCACTTCCCCATCCTCGCGCGCGTCCAGCGGGAAGGGGCGCTGCAGCGCCTCCAGGATGCGGCGCGCCACCTGATCGGCCTCGGCGTCGTCGCGCACCGGCATCAGCACCACGAACTCGTCGCCGCCCAGGCGGGCCACCGTGTCGCTGTCGCGCACGCAGGCGCGCAGCCGGGTGGCCACCTGCGCCAGCAGCGCGTCACCCGCCTCGTGCCCGAAGCTGTCGTTGACCGGCTTGAAGCGGTCGAGGTCGACGTACAGCAGCGCCACCCGCCCCACCCCGTGCCGGGCGCCGTCCAGCGCCTGCAGCAGCCGGTCGTGCAGCATGGTGCGGTTGGGCAGGCCGGTCAGCGGGTCGAAGTTCGCCTGCTCCCACATGCGTTCGGCGGCGCGCTTCTGCTCGGTGACGTCCTCCTTGACCGCGACATAGCTGACGATGCGCCCGTCGGCCGCCAGGATCGGCGCGATGGAGGCCTTTTCCCAGTACAGCTCGCCCGTCTTGCGGCGGTTGCGGAACTCGCCGTGCCAGACGCGGCCGGCGGTGATCGTCGCCCACAGCTCGCGGTAGACCGGCTCCGGCGTCTCGCCGCGCAGCACGCGGGGGCTCCGGCCGACGACCTCGTCCGGCTGATAGCCGGTGGTCGCCGTGAAGGCGGCGTTGACGTAGGTGATCAGCCCCTGCGCGTCGGTGATCAGGATCGGCGCCGGGCTGTAGTCCAGCGCCTTGGTCAGCGCCGCCATGCGCGCCTCGGCGTGGCGGCGCTCGGTGACGTCGACGACCACGCCGACCACCCCGCCGAGGCCGCCGTCGGCCCGGCTGAACGCCGCCTTGCTGACCAGCAGCGTGTGCTCCGCCCCATCGGGGAAGCGCAGCGTGTCCTCCAGGGTCACCGGCGTGCCCTGTTCCAGCACCGTGCGGTCGGCCTCCTCGTGCGGGGCGGCGCCGGCGCCGAAGCGTTCGGCCATGGTGTGGCCGATGATCGCCGCCCGCTCGATCCCGGCGAACGTCTCGTAGGCGGCGTTGCAGCCCAGGTAGCGCCCGCCCGGCTCCTTCCAGAACACCGGCAGCGGGATGGTGTCGAGCAGCGTGCGCTGGAACGCCAGCTGGTCGTGCAGTTCCGCCTCCGCCGTCTCGCGCCGGCGCGACTGGGCGGTCAGCACGGTCAGCAGGGCGGCCAGCATGATCAGGCAGACGCCCAGCGTCAGGCCCAGCGTGCGCACCTCGCCCCGCCATTCGGTCAGCGCCTGGTCGCGCGGCAGCGCCGCCCCCAGCCGCAACGGGAAATCGGCCAGCTGGTGGACGACGACGATCCAGTCGCCCGTTCCCGCGGCGGCCGTCCGGGCCGGCTGGCGCAGCACGTCGGCGAAGGCGGCCGGCGCGGCACCCTCGCCGCCTCCCTTCGCCTCGCCCCCCTTCGCCTCGTCCAGTGTCCAGGTGGCCAGCACCAGTCCGGCGGCGTCGAACAGCAGCTTGTGGCGGGCGGCGTGGACGTCTTCGCCGTAGTGGTAGCCGCCCGGCGATTCCACGTCGACCAGCGCCAGCAGCAGGCCCAGGAACTGCCCCTGCTGCGACACCACCGCGCGGCTCAGCCCGACCAGCGGCCGGCCGGTCAGGCCCAGCTGCGTCGCCGTCTGGTACTGGAAGGGCAGCATCTCGTCGCGGTGGCGGCGGATGACCTCGTGCGTGGCGAGGGAGGCAAGCTGCGGCATCGGCCGCCCCACCGAGGCCAGCATCCGCCCGTCCCCGTCGTACAGCCCGATGTAGGCGGTGCGCGACGACAGCAGGTGGCGGCGCAGCACCGGGGCGGCCGTCCGCCGGTCGATACCGCCGATCTCCTTCAGATGGTCGCCCATCTCGCGCAGGGTGAAGTCGACCAGCGACAGCGCGGCGTCGATCTGCTGGCCGTGCAGGCGGGCGTCGTGCAGCAGCGTGACCTCGGCCATGCGCAGCGTCGTCTGCCGCGACGTCCACAGCGTGGAGGCCAGCAGCGCGATCAATACCGCCAGCGTCGCCGCGACGATCTGTCCGGCGACCGATCCCGAGAGCGGGCTCTTCATGCCGTGCCCTCCCTTCAGTCGCCGAAGCTGGTGTGGAGCATGCGGATCAGGTACGGGTCCATGCCCATCTCGTAGGCCCAGTCGTCCTGCGCCGCCACGAGGCGCCCGCGCCACGCCGCCACCGCCGCGGGGGGCGGGGTGACGATGCGCACGCCGTGCGCCAGCAGCTCGGCCCGCGCCGCCGCCTGCGCCTCGGCGGCCTCGCGCCGGGCGGTGTCCACCTGCTCCTCCCAGGCGCCTTCCAGCAGTGCCTTCACATCGTCCGGCAGCCGCCGCCACAGGCCGGCGGCGACCAGCGGCACGTACTGCGGGAAGTACTGCCGGTCCTCGAAAGCGTAGCGCAGCCCATGCTCCCACAGCTTGGCGCTGACCACGGTGGCGTGGGTGCTGAGCAGCCCGTCGATGCGCTGGGCGCGGAACGCCACCGGCAGGTCGGTCCACGCCACGGTCAGCGGCTTGGCGCCCAGCGCCGCGAGGCGCCGGTTGTTCACCTCGCCGCCGGGCGATCGGATGCGCAGGCCCGCGATGTCCTCGTGCCGCTCGATCGGCCGCTCGATGGTGTAGAGGTGCGCGAATCCCAGGTGGATCCACCGCCCCAGCACGTGCACGTCCAGCGCCGACTCCAGCCGGTCGTTCAGCATCCGCCCCAGCGGCCCGTCGAGCAGCCGCCCCATGGTCTCCGCGTCGCGCCCGTAGAAGGAGGGCAGCAGCAGCGCGCCGACGTTCGGTTCGAACCGGTCCAGCTGCCAGCTTCCCGGCAGTGCCATTTCCACCTTGCCCTGCTCCAGCGCGATCACCACGTCGAGGTCGCGGTAGAGCCGCCCGCTGTGCTGGTAGTCGACGGCCAGCCGCCCGCCCGCGCGTTCGCGCACGGTGGCGGCGAAGCGCTCCAGGATGCGCGTCTGGACGTGGCTGGGCCCGTTCTCGCTGGAGATGCGGATCAGCGGCGCCCGGTCGGCCAGGGCCGGGAACGCGGCCAGCGCCGCAAGGCACAAGGCCAGAAGTGGAAGTCTGAAAAAGGACATAAGACCGAATCTGGGCCGCGACGGTTACGAAACCGTAACCACACGCCCGCGAACGGCTGCATCCTCGCGTATGCGACCCTGGGTCGCACGCGGCGCCGGACCCAAACCGTTCCGCACCATCCTTTGGAACGCGAACGAATCCAGGCCGACTCGGACGCATACGTCATGGGAACGCCGTGGGAACATTCACGGAATTCCCCTTGCGCATGAGAACAAAATGAGTACATTAAGCCCAAGACCCAAACCGAAGACCGTGTTGATCTGAGAAAGGGAAACGGGCAATGTCGTCCGCACAGCTCCGATTGGTGGAAAAGGATTCCATGGACAAGCAGAAGGCCCTGGACGCAGCGCTGAGCCAGATCGAGCGCGCCTTCGGCAAGGGCTCGATCATGAAGCTCGGGGCGCGTGAGAACACGGTCGAGACGGAGGTGATCTCCACCGGGTCGCTCGGCCTCGACATCGCTCTGGGCATCGGCGGGCTGCCGCGCGGCCGCATCATCGAGATCTACGGTCCGGAAAGCTCGGGCAAGACGACGCTGGCGCTGCACGCCATCGCCCAGGCCCAGAAGAACGGCGGCACCTGCGCCTTCGTGGACGCCGAGCACGCGCTCGACCCCACCTATGCCCGCAAGCTGGGCGTCAACATCGACGAGCTGCTGATCTCGCAGCCCGACGCGGGCGAGCAGGCGCTGGAGATCGCCGACACGCTGGTGCGCTCCGGCGCCATCGACGTGCTGGTGGTCGACTCGGTGGCGGCCCTGGTGCCGCGCGCCGAGTTGGAGGGCGAGATGGGCGACAGCCACGTCGGCCTGCACGCCCGCCTGATGAGCCAGGCGCTGCGCAAGCTGACCGGCTCGATCTCCAAGTCGAACTGCCTGGTGATCTTCATCAACCAGATCCGCCTGAAGATCGGCGTGATGTTCGGCAACCCGGAGACGACGACGGGCGGCAACGCGCTGAAGTTCTACGCCTCGATCCGCCTGGACATCCGCCGCATCGGCGCCATCAAGGACCGCGACGCGGTGGTGGGCAACCAGACCCGCGTGAAGGTGGTGAAGAACAAGATGGCTCCGCCGTTCCGCGTGGTCGAGTTCGACATCATGTACGGCGAGGGCGTGTCGAAGGTGGGCGAACTGCTCGACCTCGGCATCCAGGCCGGCGTGGTGGAGAAGTCGGGCGCGTGGTTCAGCTACGACGGCACCCGCATCGGCCAGGGCCGCGAGAACGCCAAGACGTACCTGCGCAACAACCCCGACATGGCCAAGGCCATCGAGGACAAGATCCGCTCCAACGCGGGCCTCGTCGCCGACGCCATGATGGGCACCCCGGAATCCGACGGCGACGCCGCGACGCCGGAGTGAGGCGGGGAAGCAAGGCATGGGAAAAGGCGCCACCCTCCGGGGTGGCGCCTTTTTTCTTTCCGCGGCCCTCACCACAGGTCCGGCTTGAACAGCATCAGGTGGAAGACGACCAGAAGCGCCCCGAAGGCCGGCCAGCCCAGCGCGAACCACCAGCGCGCCATGCGGTGGTAGGCCGGCGGCAGCGGCGTTCCCTCTTCGGCCGCCGCGCGGGCCAGCTGCGCCATGCGCAGCTGCAGCCACACCACCGGCAGCCAGCAGGCGCCGGCCAGCGCGTACAGGCCCACCGAAACGACGATCCACCCGCTGGTCAGGGGGAATCCCGCCAGCAGCGCCAGCGTCACGCCGGTGATGGGCTGCAAAATGACGGATGGCGTGGTGAACAGCCAGTCCGCCAGCACCACGTTGCGCGCCACCACGGCGATGCCGCGCACGTCGCCGCGCAGGTGCGCGGCGAACATCTGGAAGGCGGTGCCCAGCCCGGTGCCGAAGATCACCACCGCGCCCAGGATGTGGGCGTATTTGACCCAGAGATACGTGTCCATGCTCGTCAGTCCTCCAGCGCCATCATCGCCAGGGTGGCGGCGATGACCGGCACGTTCTTGGTCAGCGGTCCGAAGGGGTGGATCCAGAAGCCCGGCAGGAACAGGCTGAGGATCGCCGTGAAGGTCAGGATGGTGCCGATCTGCAAGGCACCGACGAGGTGCGGGCGCACCCCCGCCGCCAGCGCCACACCCAGCAGCAGGTCCCAGCCGGCCGCACCGTACAGCGCCACTAGCGCCGGCCCGTCGCGCAAGCCCACGCCGGCCAGCAGTTCCAGGCTGCCGGCGACCGGGTAGACCCCCAGCGACACCAGCCCGGTGGCGATCCACAGGAACGCCAAACTCAGCCGCAACGGCAGCCGCACCGGCCGCAGCCGCGCCGCCCAGCGGTCGGCGTCCAGCGCCGGCTCGCGCGCCAGCCCCGCCACGACGCCCGCCGGAACCACGCCGGTCGCCGCCGTGAAGCCCGCCGGATCGGCGGCAGCACCACGCGCCAGCATGCGCATCGCGTCACGGTTGATGAGGCGGGCGCCGAACGCCTCCGCTACCGCCGCGCCGGCCTGCGTGACGGCGGGTGGCAGAGGCGCCGCGCGGGCCGGCGGCTGTCCCAGCCAGCCGCGGTGCCGGGCGATGAATGCTTCGGCCGTCACCTCCTCCGGCCCGACCGCGTCGATGACCGCCGGCAGCGGCCCTGTGCCGGCGAGCAGGGCGGCCACCGCATCGGCCACGTCGTCCACGTGGATCGGCCGCAGCGGCCCGCTGCGCACCGCGGGGCGCAGGGGCAGGGCGGCCAGCGTGGCGAACAGCGCGGCACTCGTCCCGCCGCGTCCGTACACCAGCGACGGGCGCAGCACCGTCCACCCCGGCGGCCGGTCGGCGAGCAGCGCGGCGTCCCCTTCGCCCTTGCTGCGCAGGAAGTCCGTGTCGGCGTCCGGCGCCGCGCCGAGCGCGGACAGGTGCACCAGCCGTTGGATGCCCGTCCGCCGCGCCGCCGCGAACAGCGCGGCGGGGGTGTCCCGGTGCGCTTCCCGCATCCCGGCGCCACGCTCGATGGTGCCGGCGGCGTAGACGACCGCGTCCACCCCGGCGAGTGCCGTTCGCCAGTCCGTGGCCACCGCCCGGCCGGGGAACAGGTGGCGCAGTGCCGCTTCGTCCCGGCCAGCGCACACCACGCGCATGCCCGCCCGCTCCAGGCGATGGACGATCCGCCCACCGATGAACCCTGAGGCCCCGATCACCAGGACGATGCTTGCCGGTCGCATGGAGGCTCCTTATGTTTCGAAATTTCTGTATCAAGAGAAATATCTGGCCGCACGCGGTGCGAAACTGCTCTGGGCCGGCCTACTTCTTGAGGAAGGCCGCGATCTTCGCCCCGGCGTTGACGATGGCGACCATGGCCGGGCGAGGCAGGCGCTTCATCTGTTCGTACCAGCCGGTCAGCGATTCGACGAACCCCAGCATCCGCGTGATCCGCTCCCTCACATAGGGATCGGTGCCGGGCTGCTCCTCCGCCTCAATGGCGCACTGGCGCAGCATGGTCAGCGCCGGGTCAATCTCGCGCTTCTTCCGCTCTTCGGCGATGCGCAGCAGGATCTCCCACGGGTCCGTCTCGGCCTGGAAGTGGTCCCGGCGATCGCCGATCCGGTGCGTGACGCTGATGAGCCCGTAGCTCTGCAGTTCCCGGATGCTGTTGGAGACGTTGGAGCGTGCCATCGACAGCGTCTCGGCGATGTCCTCCGCCGGAAGCGGGTTCGGCGACAGGTAAAGCAGCGCGTGGATCTGCGCCACCGATCGGTTGACCCCCCAGCGCGTGCCCATCTCGCCCCAATGCAGGACGAAGCGTTCCATGGTCGGCGTCAGGTGCATGGCGTTCCTCTATTTCTGTAAAGACAGAAATAGAGGAACGCCTTGGATGCGTCAACCGCAACGCCGGTCGCGCCGTCTCTGAACAAGCACAATCCCCGGGATCCAAGGGCCGTCGGCCCTTGGCGGGAGGGTGCGGGAGGGCGGCGCCCTCCCGCGTCTCACCCAAAAACGCGCGAACGCCACCCGTCCCGCCGGTGGATGGCCCGGCGGGGCGGACGGCGCTGCGCCGCTCGGAAGGGCGCGTGCCGGGATCAGAACGGCAGGATGATGCGGCCCCAGGCGCGGGTGTCCTTGCCGCCGTAGTTGTCCTCGGCCACCGTCTGGGTCAGGTAACCCTGCAGGATCAGCTGGTCGAAGCTGTAGCCGACGAGGGCGCCCAGGGCGACCTGGCTCTGCTTCCTATACCCGGGCGTCGGGCGGCTGGTGTCGAAGGAGGCGAAGGCCACCGGGCCGACCTGCCACTTGCCGAAGCTCTTGGTGGCGGTCACGTCGATGTTGAGGAAGTCCGGGTTGATGGTCTTCGTCGCCTTGCGGGTGTTGATGCCGTAGATGAAGTTCGCCGTCAGGTTCCAGCCGTCGTTGGTGTAGCTGACGCCGACGCGCTGGTTGATCGAGGTGGTGTCGAAGCCCAGGCGGTTCTTCACCGGGAAATACACGCCCAGCAGGTAGCTGACGCCGAATCCGTTGCCCAGGTCCCAGGCCAGCTGGCCGGCCAGGAACGGGTTGTACATGCCGCTGTCATAATAGTTGTTGTCGATGCCGACCTCCAGGGCGGGCAGGGCGGCCAGCAGCTGCACGCGCGCGCCGGCCACCTTGGCCGGCGTCGCCCAGGCGACCACCGGGATGTTGACGCCCAGCGTCACGTCGGGGTTGCCGTTCTCGCCGTGGCGCTTGCCCCAGTCGAAGGTGTCGACGAAATAGAATCCTTCCGGCAGCGGCGCGCCGGCGGCAAGGCCGATGGTCTCGCCGGGCTGCGTCACCGAACCGGCCAGCGCCGGTGCTGATAGTGAGGTGAGGGCGGCCGCGCACAGGGCCGCCGTGCACGCGGTCGCCGCGACGCCGACCCGCAGGGCCTTCATGGAATTCAGCACCGTGGTGCCAAGCTTATGCATCATCGAATGTGGCCTTTCTCTTGCCGCGCTTCCCCTGATCCCCGGCGGGCCGCCGGGTTCGGCGCTTTGGCTGCGCCTGCGCGCTAATACGAAGGATATGACTGAGTCGACAAATAATACTTTTGGCGGAATATCGCGGCAAATCAGGTATTGGTCCGGTGAAAGACTGCGCAAGAGCGTGGAATTCGCATCATCGATGCCGGTATGTACTTTGGTATCGCCATGAGCGCTATCGCAGTGCACAACCGCACGGCGGGAATGCGACTTTTGTATTGCCGGTACTTTCGGATTGGTGTGCGGCAGCGGATGCAACACCCCGCGCGGGAGTGTTTCATCCGGTTTCATTCCGTTGCATTCCGCACCATCCGCCGGGGTGGCGGTTTGTGGACAGGCGCTCTAAGTCACGGTAAAAGCACCCGTTCGGCCTCGCGGGCCGAGACGCGTACCCGGAGCCTTGGACCGCCCATGCAGACCGCCAACGACATCCGCGCCACCTTTCTGAACTTCTTCGGCAAGAACGACCACCAGATCGTCGAATCGTCGCCGCTCGTGCCGCGCAACGATCCGACGCTGATGTTCACCAACGCCGGCATGGTGCAGTTCAAGAACGTCTTCACCGGCGCGGAGACCCGGCCCTACAAGCGCGCCACCACCTCGCAGAAGTGCGTGCGCGCGGGCGGCAAGCACAACGACCTGGACAACGTCGGCTACACGGCGCGCCACCACACCTTCTTCGAGATGCTCGGCAACTTCTCGTTCGGCGACTACTTCAAGGAGGGCGCCATCGAGATGGCCTGGACCCTCATCACGAAGGAGTACGGGCTGAACCCGGAGAAGCTGCTGGTCACCGTCCACTCATCGGACGAGGACGCCGCCGCCCTGTGGCGCAAGATCGCCGGCTTGCCGGACGAGAAGATCATCCGCATCCCGACCGACGACAACTTCTGGCGCATGGGCGACACCGGCCCCTGCGGCCCGTGCTCGGAGATCTTCTACGACCACGGCCCGCACGTGGCCGGCGGCCCGCCGGGGTCGGAGGACCAGGACGGCGACCGCTTTATCGAGATCTGGAACCTCGTGTTCATGCAGTATGAGCAGCGCGGTCCGGACGATCTGGTGCCGCTGCCCAAGCCCTCCATCGACACCGGCATGGGGCTGGAGCGTCTGGCCGCCGTGCTGCAGGGCCGCCACGACAACTACGACATCGACTTGATGCGGGCGCTGATCCTGGCGTCGGCCGAGGCGACGAAGACGGCGCCGGACGGTCCGCACGCCGTTTCCCACCGCGTCATCGCCGACCATCTGCGCTCCACCTCCTTCCTCATCGCCGACGGCGTGCTGCCGTCGAACGAGGGGCGCGGCTACGTTCTGCGCCGCATCATGCGCCGCGCCATGCGCCACGCCCACATGTTGGGCGCGCGGGAACCGCTGATGCACCGCCTCGTCCCCGCGCTGGTCCAGCAGATGGGCGACGCCTATCCGGAACTGGGCCGTGCGCGCGCGCTGATCGTCGAGACGCTGAAGCTGGAGGAGACCCGCTTCAAGCAGACGCTGGAACGCGGCCTGAAGCTGCTGGAGGAAGAGGAAACCAAGCTGGAGGGCAACGCCGCGCTGCCCGGCGACGTGGCCTTCAAGCTGTACGACACCTACGGCTTCCCGCTGGACCTGACGCAGGACGTGCTGCGCGCCAAGGGCCGCCCGGTGGACGAGGCCGGCTTCAAGGCCGCCATGGACGAGCAGCGCCGCAAGGCGCGCGAATCCTGGGCCGGCTCCGGCGAGGCGGCGACCGAGCGCCTGTGGTTCGAGATCAAGGACGAGTTGGGCGCCACCGAGTTCTTCGGCTACGACACCGAGGTGGCCGAGGGCAAGGTGACCGCCATCGTCAAGGGCGACGGCCGCGCCGACAGCGCCACCATCGGCGACGAGGTGATGGTCATCGTCAACCAGACGCCCTTCTACGCCGAATCGGGCGGCCAGGTCGGCGACACCGGCATCATCTTCTCCGCCGAAGGGGCCGAGGTCGCGGTCAAGGACACGCTGAAGAAGCTGGGCGCGGTCTGGGCGCACCAGGGCACCGTCACCAAGGGCACGCTGAAGGTCGGCGACGTGGTCGAGCTGCGCGTGGACGGGGAGCGCCGCGCCGCCATCCGCGCCAACCACTCGGCCACCCACCTGCTGCACAAGGCGCTGCAGAACCGGATGGGCGAGCACGTGACGCAGAAGGGCTCGCTGGTGGCGCCCGAGCGCCTGCGCTTCGACATCTCGCAGCCCACCCCGCTGTCGGCCGAGGACGTGGCGGCGGTTGAGGCGGAGGTGAACGCCCGCATCCTCGGCAATTCCGAGGTCGTCACCCGCCTGATGAGCCCGGACGAGGCCAAGGCCTCCGGCGCGATGGCGCTGTTCGGCGAGAAGTACGGCGACGAGGTGCGCGTCGTCTCCATGGGCGGCCCGCACGGCGACCTGGAGCGTGATTATTCGATCGAGCTGTGCGGTGGCACGCACGTGCGCCGCACCGGCGACATCGGCATCTTCAAGATCGTCGCCGAGGGCGCCGTCGCCGCCGGCGTGCGCCGCATCGAGGCGCTGACCGCCCAGGGTGCCGCCCGCTACCTCGCCGAGCGCGAAAACCTGCTGTCCGAGGCCGCCTCGGCCCTGAAGGTCCGCCCCGAAGAGGTTCCGTCCCGCGTCGCAGCATTGGTGGACGAGCGCCGCAAGATGGAGCGCGAACTGGCCGAACTCCGCCGTCAGGTGGCGATGGGCGGCGGTGCGAAGGCCGATTCGGGCGCCGTCAAGGAGGTCAACGGCTTCAAGCTGGCCGCCCGCGTGGTGGACGGCCTGCCGGCCAAGGACCTGAAGCCGATGGCGGACGAGCTGAAGAAGCAGGTCGGCTCCGGCGTCGTCGTGCTGGTGGCCGGGAACGAGGGCAAGGCGTCCATCGTCGTCGGCGTCACCGACGACCTGACCGCGAAGGTCAGCGCCGTCGACCTCGTGCGCGTGGGTGCCGAGGCGCTGGGCGGCAAGGGCGGCGGCGGCCGCCCCGACATGGCCCAGGCCGGCGGCCCCGACGCCTCGCTCGCCAACGCCGCCGTCGAGGCGATCGAGGCGGCGCTGGCGGCCAAATAAGGCAATCGCAGGGAAAGGGCAATCGCAGGGAAAGGAACGTGATGCGCTTCACCGGAACCGACTCCTACGTCGCCACCGAAGACCTGATGGTGGCCGTCAACGCGGCGATCACGCTGGAGCGCCCGCTCCTCGTGAAGGGCGAGCCCGGCACCGGCAAGACCGTGCTGGCGGTCGAGATCGCCCGCGCCCTGAACCGGCCGCTCATCCAGTGGCACATCAAGTCGACGACGAAGGCGCAGCAGGGGCTGTACGAGTACGACGCCGTCAGCCGCCTGCGCGACTCGCAGCTGGGCGAGGAGCGCGTGCACGACATCTCCAACTACATCGTGCGCGGCAAGCTGTGGGAGGCGTTCGAGGCGCCGCAGGCCCCCGTCCTGCTGATCGACGAGATCGACAAGGCGGACATCGAGTTCCCCAACGACCTGCTCCTCGAACTCGACCGCATGGAGTTCCACGTCTACGAGACGCAGCAGACGATCAAGGCCAGGCAGCGCCCGATCATCATCATCACATCCAACAACGAGAAGGAACTGCCGGACGCCTTCCTGCGCCGCTGCTTCTTCCACTACATCCGCTTCCCCGACCGCGAGGTGATGGAGCAGATCGTCGACGTGCACTACCCCGGCCTGAAGAAGGACCTGCTGCGCGAGGCGATGACGCTGTTCTACGACCTGCGCGAGGTGCCGGGCCTGAAGAAGAAGCCGTCCACGTCGGAACTGCTCGACTGGATCAAGCTGCTGATGGTCGAGGACGTGGACCCCGAGACGCTGCGCGCCAAGGACTCGCGCAAGCTCATCCCGCCGCTGTGCGGGGCGCTCCTGAAGAACGAGCAGGACGTCCACCTGCTGGAGCGTCTGGCCTTCATCGCCCGGCGCGACGGGCGCTAAATCGCGGTGCGCGGCAATGGTAATTGCAGCAAAGCTTGTACAGCATTTGTCAGAGTTTTCGGCGGCTCCGATTTTGTTTGTGGGCGCCGGGATTTCTCGGCGTTATTACGGACTTGATGGTTGGGAGGGTCTGCTTCGTTGTTTTGCGGAAGAGGTGGGAAAGCCATACGAGTATTACAAGTCGCAAGCTAATAACAATTTGCCAGAGATAGCTTCGCTTATTGCGAAAGACTTCCATAAAGTTTGGTGGGAGAGTGACCGCTTTAAGAAAAGCAGAGCGGAAAATCTCAAGTTTTGCGTGTCTGATGAGTCTGCGCTAAAGATCGAAGTCTGCCAAAGGCTATCGAGATCGGCTGCGCTGACTAATGATCATGAGCTTAAGAAGGAGATGGGGCTACTTTCAAAGGTTTCGGTGGATGGTATAATCACCACTAACTATGACCCGCTCCTAGAAATTCTATTTCCTGGGTTTACCGTATATGTTGGGCAAGACCAACTGATTTTCAATCAGATACACGGCGTCGCGGAGATATACAAGATCCATGGGTCCATAGCGGATCCCAATAGCATTGTTCTGACCCAGAAAGATTATGATGTATTTGAAGACAGGAGTAAATATCTTGCTGCTAAATTGCTGACTATGATGGTGGAGCATCCGGTAATATTTCTCGGATATTCTATGGGTGATCCTAACGTAAAGCAGATAATGCGAGCGATCGCGGCATGTCTGACAAAAGACCATGTTGAGAGGCTTCGAGATAGGCTAATATTTGTTGAGTGGGAGCCGGGGCGCCATCTTCCAGAAATTACAAATAGCAGTATTTTAATTGAAGATCATTTCATTCCGATCAAGCTTATTAGGGCGGATAAATTTGACGAAATATTTGGTGCCATTGGGGCGGTGAAAAGAAAGTTTTCGGCGAAAATTCTTCGGATGCTTAAGGAGCACGTTTATGAGCTTGTTCTAAGTAACGATGCAAAAGGGTCGTTGTTTGTTCAGGACATTGATAAGGCGGATAGTGAAAAGCCTGTTGATGTCGTTTTCGGCGTTGGTGTTGTTGCTGGTATGTCTGCGGTGGGCTACAAGAGGCTTACTACAGACGAAATTATCCAAGACGTCTTGGGTGGTGTGAGTAGATTTGACGCGGAAAAAATATTGACCGATACTCTTCCTGATTTGCTAAATAGAAAGACGTCACTGGTACCGGTTTTTAGATATCTCCGTGAAGCTGGAAGAATATCTGCTGATGGGGATATTAAACTTGAAGGGCTGTCTGATCGTGTTAGACGTGCTTCTGAAAGAGGAAGAAAAGACTTCTTGCCGCCAGCTACTTACGTTGAAACAACTAAAGCTAAAGAGACCGCAAAATTGAATTTTGCTGATCTTGTTAATAACTGTGATTTTAAGCACGTCATGGAATACGGCACGATGATCGATTGTGCGGAAGGTGACCTGGATGGGGTGCGAGAATATTTGCTGGCTAATTACAGCAACCATAAAATATATCACTCTCTAATTGAGGTTGGGTATAGAAAATGGGTCTGTTACTACGATTTTTTGAAGTACGGCCCTAAATAGGCTGCTGAGGTTTCTTGCGGTATTTGGGCGTGAGGGCTAGCTCCCAAGAAAAAGGCCCCCACCGTTGCGGATGGGGGCCTGAAGTCCACGACGAGGGGCCGCGGCCCAGGACCGGCCATTGCGGCCCCTTTCGCCTGCCCGGCTGGCACCGGCCACCCTCCACCGCTGGAGGGGGGCGTGCGGTGCGCCGGTTGGCGTCCGGTTCGGCGTTCAGGGCGCCAGGAAGACGCTGGCGTGCCGGTTGCTGTCGCCGGTCTTCAGGTCGCGCACGATGACGGACACGTCGGTCGACCCGCTTTTCGCCTCCGCCTTCGGCACGCGGGCGAAGATGCGGTAGGTGGCGACGGCATCGGCCGGCGCCTCCAGCCGCAGCTGGTCCACGCCCGCCTGCGTGCCGGTGCCGGCCACCGACAGCTCCGGCCGGTTCAGCCCGGTCAGGGTGACGGCGTAGGTGCGCGGCTCGTGCGTCTTGTTCAGGATCTTCACGGTGTAGGCGTTCTGCACGTCGCCGTCCGACAGCACGACGAACAGCGGTGCCCGGTCGCGCAGCACGTTGACGTCCACGTTCGGGCGCAGCACCAGCCCGGCCGCCATGGCGCCGGCCACGGTCAGCATGATCAGGCTGTAGATGATCGTGCGCGGGCGGATGAACTTCACCGGCGACTGCTTGCCCTGCACCTTGGCCACCTGGTTCAACTGCGTGTCGAACAGCACCAGGTTGCCGGGCCGGCCCAGCTGGGCCATCACCTCGTTGCAGGCGTCCACGCACAGGCCGCAGCCGATGCAGGAAATCTGCTGCCCCTTGCGGATGTCGGTGCCGGTCGGGCAGACGTGGACGCACAGCTTGCAGTCGACGCAGTCGCCATAGCCCTG
>NZ_DASPMG010000185.1:0-42447 GCF_035627195.1 Azospirillum sp. | reverse complement strand
CGCCGCAAAAGTCCCCTCCCCCACGGCGGCGCGGGAGGGTTAGGGTGACCGGATGATGAGCGACCTCACCGCCTACGGCGGCCTGTTCCTGGCGGCGCTGGTCGCCGCCACGCTGCTGCCCGCCCAGTCGGAGCTGGTGCTGGTCGGCCTGCGCGCGTCCGGCTACGACGCGGTCGTCCTGGTGGCGGTGGCGACGGCGGGCAACGTCCTGGGCTCCACCATCAACTGGGTGCTGGGGCGCTACCTGCTGCATTTCCGCGACCGGCGCTGGTTCCCGGTGACGCCGGCCATGCTCGACCGCGCGACCGGCTGGTACGGGCGGTGGGGCGTGTGGTCGCTGCTGCTGGCCTGGATGCCGGTCGTCGGCGACCCGCTGACGCTGGTGGCCGGCATCCTGCGCGTCGACCTGCGGCTGTTCCTGCCGCTGGTCACGCTGGGCAAGGCGGCGCGCTACGCCGCACTCGCCTGGGCGGTGTGAGCGTCGCTACGCCAGCGCCTTGAACGTCTCGGCCAGACGCGCGTCGTCGTCGGGGCCGACCAGGGCGGCGATGGCGGCCAGCAGGCCCATCTCCTCCTTCTGGATGTGGAACATCTCGCGCTCCACGAACTCGCGGGCGTGCTCGGCGAAGTCGCGCCACGCCGCCGGTTCGAACGCGCCGGCGGCCAGCGCCTGCACCGCCAGCGTGCCCGCCGCCTCGGCGGCCGGGAGGATGGCGCGGTGTTCGGAGATCAGGAGCTGCGTCATGCCCGCCTGCCCGGCGGCGCGCAGCACCGGGAACAGGTGCTCCTCCTCGAAGCCGAAGTGGCGGCCGACCTCGTCGCGCACGATGCCGGTCATCGCCGTGAGCACGTCGCGCGCCGCACCCTTGGAGAGGTCGGGCGGCGCGTCGCCCTGGCGCTCCAGCAGTTCGTCCAGGTCTTCCAGCGCGCGCAGCGTCGCCAGATGGTCGTCGTGCAGCATCCCGCCGATGCGCGAGGTCATGTGGAGCATGCAAGGTCTCCGGGGTTGGAACGGGTTTTGGACAGCGCCGCCCGCCAGGCGTCGACGGCCCGGCAGCGAACGGCGAAGGCGAAGATCAGCAGGGCCGCCGCCCCGCCCGCACCGCTGAGCGCACCCAGGCGGGCCAGCGCCTCGACGTCCAGCAGGTTGCCGGCCACCAGCAGGGCGACGGCGGCGAGGTGCAGCGCGGCGTGGACCTTCAGCGGCCGCTCCGGCGTCAGCTTCGACACCAGCGGCGGCCGGCCGCCGGGCACCGTGGCGTGCACGGAAGCCAGGAAGGGCGCGATGCGCTGGAGCACGCCGAACAGGAAGGTCAGCAGCCAGCCGAACACCGCCAGCACGACGAACACGGTGGGCGCGTTGAAGGCGTCGATGCCCAGCGCCGGCAGCAGCGCCAGCGCCAGCGCCACCGGCAGCACCGCCCAGGCGGTGCGGATCAGCAGGAAGGCGGTGCCCAGGCGCTTGCGCATGCGGGCCTTCAGCACCGCGCGCATGGCCGTCAGGTGCAGCGCCACGGCCATGAGGCCGCACAGCACCGCCGCCACCGTCGGCCACGGCCCCGGCAGGACGGCGCCCGCCACCAGCAGCGCCAGCCCCACCTCCGCCGCCATCGCCGAGGCGTGGCCGAGTCGCACCGACGGCGCCGGGCCCAGGGCCAGCATCGGCACCAGGATGGTCGAGAATCCGGCGGCCAGCATCCCCATGAAGCCGAACAGCGCCAGCCCCAGGTGCACGCCGGCCAGCGAGCCGTGGTCCGGCAGGAAGCCCAGGCGCAGGTCGCACAGCAGCGCCACCCCCAGCCCGGCCGCCGCGCCGAGCGACGCCAGGGCACCCCAGGCGTAGTGGCGCACCACGCGCATCTCCGGCATGGTCATGCCGCCCGGCCGCAGGTTGGCGGCCATCAGCACCGCGAACACGGCCAGCCCGGCCGCCGCCAGCACGCCGCCCAGCGCCGCCAGCGCATCCTGCCACAGCGCCAGCCCGGCGGCGAACAGGGCAACGCCCGGCGCCGACAGCGCGAAGCTGGCCCACGCCCAGCGCACCGACCCGACTGGGCGCACGGTGGCCATGGGCAGCAGCTGGTAGGACGCCCCCATGGCGGTCATCGCCAGCACGCCCAGCGTGAACAGGTGCAGCGCCGCCAGCACCGCACCCGGCCCGCCGCGGAATCCCACCAGCGCCTCGCCGCCCAGCAGCAACAGCAGCCAGCCGGCGGCATGGAAGGCCAGCGCCGCGGCGAAGAACCCGAAGGGCACGCCGGCCGGCAGCAGCCGGTCGCGCGATCCGAAGGCGGCGTCGGGGGAGAACATCGCCCCTCTCCTGCTTGATCGAAATCAAGAACTGACAAAAGTCAATTGCCGGCCCGGCATACATTAGCTCCACGGACAATCCGCGAGTACTGATGGCCCGACCCGGCAACCGCAGGACGGACGATACGGGCCTGCGGCGATCCGCCGCTTGACCGGGATCAAGGAGGCGCTTTTGCTGCGCGACCGACTATCGCCGACAATTGAAGCCGCCGAAGTAATCGTCGGATCGATGGACGATGATGCTGCCGAAAGGAACGCGCCGACATGCCTGATCACGTGAGGGACGAGGACGCCGTGCGCCGCATGGAAGTGCTGGCCGCCGGGGTGGCGTTGCGCGCCGCGGCGCGGCTGGGCACGGGCGTGACCGCGCCGGTGCTGGACCGGCTGCTGCTGGTGCTGGCGCGCAGCCACCCGCGCGCCTTCGCCACGCTGGCCGAGATGCCGGAGGCGCGCGTGCTGCTCGACCCCGTGGACCAGCCCGTGGCCTTCCTGCTGACCGTCGGCCCCACCGTGCGCCTGCGAATCGCCGACCGTGCGACGGCCGAACATGAGGCGGCCATCCGCGGGCCGCTGCCGGCGCTGATGGACCTGCTGGAGGGGCGCATCGACGGCGACGCGCTGTTCTTCCGCCGCACCCTGCGGATCGAGGGTGACACCGCGATCGTGGTGGCGCTGCGCAACGCGCTGGACGGCGAGGAGATCGACCTCGTCTCGGACCTCGCGGCGCTGGGCGGCCCGCTGCGCCACGCGGTGCCGCGCCTGCGGCGCCACGCGGCGCGGGCGGCCGGCGTGCTGGAGAACGCGCGCCGGCTGCTGCTCGGCCCCGTGCTGACCCGGCTCGATACGCTGGAGCGGCGTGTGGAGCAGGGCCAGCGGCCCGGCCGGGGGGCGTGAGCATGGCCGGCTTCGAGCTGATCTGCCCGGCCGGCACGCCGGCCGCACTCCGCGCGGCGGTGGACGCCGGGGCGGACGCCGTCTACTGCGGCTTCCGCGACGAGACCAACGCCCGCAACTTCCCCGGACTGAACTTTTCCCGCGACGAACTGGCGGAGGGTATCCGCTACGCCCGCGCGCGCGGTCGCAAGGTGTTCGTGGCGATCAACACCTACCCCGCCGCCGGGAACGCCGGCCCCTGGCACCGCGCGGTGGACGACGCCGCGCGCCTGGGTGCGGACGCCGTGATCATGGCCGACCTGGGCCTGCTGGACTACGCCGCGCGCAAGCACCCCAGCCTGCGCCTGCACCTGTCCGTCCAGGCGTCGGCCGCCAACCCGGAGGCCATCGGCCTGTTCCACGAGGCGTTCGGCGTGCAGCGCGTGGTGCTGCCGCGCGTGCTGACCGTGGCCGACATCAAGGGCCTGACGGCGCAGGCCCCGGTGGAGGTGGAGGTGTTCGTCTTCGGCGGCCTCTGCCCGATGGCGGAGGGGCGCTGCTCGCTGTCCTCCTACGCCACCGGCCTGTCGCCCAACAAGCAGGGGGTATGCTCCCCCGCCAGCCACGTGCGCTACGAGCCGCGCGGGGACGAGTTGGTGTCGCGGCTGGGCGGCTTCACCGTCAACGTCTTCGGCGCCGACGAGCCGGCCGGCTACCCCACCCTGTGCAAGGGCCGCTTCGCCGCGCAGGGGCGCGCGTCCTACCTGTTCGAGGAGCCGACCAGCCTGAACGCGCTGGCCCTGCTGCCCGAACTGAAGGCAGCCGGCGTGCACGCGCTGAAGATCGAGGGGCGGCAGCGCGGCAAGGCCTACATCGCCTCGGTCGTGTCCACCTACCGGCAGGCCATCGACGCGTTCGAGCGCAGCGGGACCGTGCCCCACGTCGACCTGGACGCCGTCATCGAAGGCTCGCGCGACACCGCCGGCGCCTACCAGCGCTCCTGGCGGTAAGTCGCGAAGCGCTCTGCAAGCCCTTCTCCCCTTGAGGGAGAAGGGTTGGGATGAGGGGAATTTACGCCCGGCAGGGCGGACAAAGACTCTTTTCCGGCTCTCCGAGCCGCAACCACCCTCACCCCAACCCCTCTCCCCTCAAGGGAGAGGGGCAATGAGGTCAAGCACAGGATAACCGGAATGACCACACCCCCCCTGCTCACCCTCGGCCCGGTGCTGTTCAACTGGCCGGTCGACCAGTGGCGCGACTTCTACGCGCGCATCGCCGACGAGGCGCCGGTGGACGTCGTCACGCTGGGCGAGGTGGTGTGCTCCAAACGCGCCCCCTTCTTCGAAGACGCCCTGCCCGAGGTGATCGAGCGGCTGACCGCCGCCGGCAAGCAGGTGATCCTCGCCAGCCCCATTCTGGTGACCACCGAGCGCGAGCGCGCCGCCGTGCGCGGCCTCGTCGGCACGGAAGACCTGCTGGTGGAGGCCAACGACCTGGGCGCCGTGGCGCAGCTGGCCGGCCGGCCGCACCTCGTGGGGCCGTTCGTCAACGTCTACAACGAGGCGACGCTGGCGTGGCTGGCGGCGCGCGGCGCCACCGCCGTCAGCTTGGCCCCGGAACTGCCGGCGCCGTCGCTGAAGGCGCTGGCGGCGGAAGCCGCGCGGCACGGCGTGGCGGTGGAGGCGCAGGTGTTCGGCCGGGTGCCGCTGGCCATATCGGCCCGCTGCTACCACGCCCGCGCGCACGGTCTGCACAAGGACGGCTGCCAGTTCGTCTGCGGCCAGGACGCCGACGGCATGGACGTGGAGACGCTGGACGCTCAGCCCTTCCTGGCGGTGAACGGGCTGCAGACGCTGTCGCACACCTACCTCTGCCTGGCGTCGGAGCTGGACGAGCTGCGCGCGATGGGCGTGAGTCGCTTCCGTTTGTCACCACACACGGTGGACATGGTCCGGGTATCCTCGCTGTTCCGCGATGCGCTGGACGGCCGGCGCGGCGGGGCCGAGGTGGCGGCGGAGCTGGCGGGCATGATCGACCGGGCGCCGCTGGCCAACGGATTCTTCCACGACCGCGCGGGTGCTGCGTTCGTCGGCGGCGACGGGGCGGCGGCAATGTGATACTTTCCCCTTATAACCATTGGGGAATGGCCTGGGGATAGGCATGGGCGCGCTCGTCGACAAGGAACCGTTCCTGGACGCGCAGCGCCCGCTGCGCCGGGAAGCCGGTGCCTGGAGCCCCCAGTCGGGCGAGCTGGAGCAGCTGCGCCGCCTGCTCGATTCCGCCGAGGTGCGCGTGGCGCTGTACGGCGCCGACCGCCGCTACCGCTACGCCAACCGCTCCTACTGCGAGTTCGTCGGCCTGCCGCAGGGGGAGCTGATCGGCCGCACCGCGCGCGAGGTGCTGGGCGACGCGCTCTATCGCGACCTGAGGCCGCTGGCCGACACGGCGCTGGCCGGCTCCACCGCGCAACTCGAACAGTGGGTCGACTATCCCGGCAAGGGCCGGCGCTACGTGCGCCGGGTCTACACGCCGAACCTGCACGCCGACGGCCGGCAGGACGGCTACGCCGTCTTCATCCACGACATCACCGAACACCATCTGGCCGAGGCCGAACGGCACGCCAGCGAGGCGCTGAAGGCCGCCGTGGTCAACGGCGCGCTGGACGGCGTCATCGCCATCGACACCGACGGCCGCATCCTGGAGTTCAACCCGGCGGCCGAGCGCATCTTCGGCCACGCCCGCGCCGACGTTCTGGGCCGCAAGGCGTGCGAGGTCATTTTCCCGGCCGACACCGGCACCGCGGAGGTCGAGGCGATCGCGCGCTGCCTGGAGGGCGGCGGGGCCGACCTGCTGGGCCACCGCGTGGAGGTGGAGGCGCAACGCGCCGACGGCTGGCGCATCCCGGTCGAGCTGACGGTGACCGAGACGACGGTGTCCGGCCGGCGGCTGTTCACCGCGTCGGTGCGCGACATCTCCGACCGCAAGCGGCTGGAGCGGGAGCTGATCGACCTCGCCTACCGCGACCAGGAAACCGGCCTCGCCAACCGCCAGAGCCTGCTGGGCATCCTCGCCGAGTCGCGGGCCGGGGGGCGGGCGGTGACGCTGCTGTCCATCGACATCGACCGCTTCGACAATCTGCGCAACAGCTTCGGGCACGACTTCGCCAGCGACGCGCTGGCCGGGCTGGCGGCGCGGTTGATGGGCGCCTTCGCCGGGGCGGCCCGGCTGGCGCGCATCGCCGACCACACGCTGGGCCTGCTGTTCGACCCGGCGCCGGACGAGGCGGTGCTGAACGTCCACCTCGCCCGCATCGGCGCCCTGCTGCGCCGCACGCGCGCCGGCGACGGCGGCAACGTGCCGCTGTCGGCCAGCATCGGCATTGCGAGCACCGAGCCCGGCGACTGGGCCACCGAGGACCTGCTGCGCGACGCCGAGATCGCCGTCGCCCACGCCCGTTCCCTGGGCGGCGGGCGGGCCGTGCGGTTCGAGGCGGGCATGCGCGAGCAGCTGGTCTGGACCACGCGGATCGAGCACGACCTGCGCGCCGCGCTGATGCGCGGCGACGGGCTGTCGCTGGTCTACCAGCCGATCGTCGATCTGGAACGCGGCGCCTTGCAGGGGTTCGAGGCGCTGCTGCGCTGGACCCATCCGGAGCGCGGCCCGGTCTCCCCCGTCGAGTTCATCCCGGTGGCGGAAAGCACCGGCCTCGTCGTCACGCTCGGCCGCTGGGTTCTGGAGCGCGCCTGCCGGCAGCTGGCGGAGTGGCGCACGCTGTGCGGCCCCGGCCATCCGGCGCCGTTCATGAGCGTCAACCTGTCGCCGGTGCAGCTGGCCGAACCCGGCCTTGTGGACGACGTGCGGCGCATGCTGGACGAGGCCGGCGTGCCGGCCCGCCTGCTGAAGCTGGAGGTGACCGAGGGTGCGGTGATGGCGCACGCCGAGCAGGGCATCGCCACGCTGAAGGCGTTGCGCGACCTGGGCGTGCACATCGCCATCGACGACTTCGGCACCGGCTATTCGTCCTTGAGCTACCTGACGCGCCTGCCGGCGGACAGCCTGAAGGTCGACCGCTCCTTCCTTCAGGACCTGCACCATTCGGCGCAGGGCGAGGCCATCCTGCGCGCCATCATCACCGTGGCGCACACCTGCGGCTTCGACGTGGTGGCCGAGGGGGTGGAGACGGCGCCGGTGGCCGACCACCTGCGCACGCTGTCCTGCGACTATGCGCAGGGCTACTTCTTCGCCCGCCCCATGCCGGCCGAGGACGCTGGCGCCTGGGTGCGCCGGGCGTGCCCGGAGGCAGAACAGGCGTAGGTTGGGTCGAGCCGCAGACGAAAGCCCAACGCGCCCGCCACGGCGGGGACGTTGGGTCTCGACCCAACCTACGGCGCTACTGCACCAGCGGCGAAGCGGCGGCGTCGATGGCGATGCCGCTCACTTCGGCGCGGCCGGCGAGGACCTGGATGTACTGGTGCACGGCGCGGCGCCAACTGGATTCATGCAGGTATTCGGCGATGCGCTCGCGCACGATCTCGAACGGCAGGTCGCGGCCGTCGATGCGGCGGTCCAGGCGCAGCACGTGGTAGCCGAAGGGCGTGGGCACCGGCACCGGGCACAGCGTGCCGGGCAGCAGGTGGACGAGGAACGTCTCGAACTCCGGCACCGTCTGGCCGCGGGTGATCTGGCCCAGGCTGCCGCCCTGCTCTTTCGACGGGCAGGCGGACAGGGCACGCGCCAGTTCGGCGAAGCGCTCCGGCTGCTCGACCAGGATCTGGATGGTGTCGAGCGCCTTCTGCTTGGCGTCGCGCCGGGCGTCCTCGTCGTCGGGGGCCGCCGGGAAGAGGATGTGCGCGGCCTCGTAGATGTCGGGGCTGCGGAACTTTGCGGCGTTGTTGTCGAAGTAGCGGCGGCAGGCGGCCTCGTCGGCCTCGGGCACGGTGACGGCGTGCTCCAGCAGGGCGCGGACAGTGGCCTCCTCGGCCGTTTCGCCATCCGATTCCGGCGTGCCGGCGATGCCCAGGCGCGCGGCTTCCTGCAGCAGCAACTGGCGGACGACCAGGGCCTGCGCCGCCTGGACCCGCGCCGCGTCCAGCGTCGGGGCGGGGTGGTACTGGACCTCCTGGTCCACGGCGGCGTCGGGAATGGCGATGCCGTTCACGGTGATCGACATGGCGGGGGCCTTTTCAAGGTGGGAAGTGGTTGTGGTGGGAAGACGTGCCCCCACCCCGGCCCTCCCCCGCTGGGCGGGGGAGGGAGATTGGGCGTCAGACGTGACGGAAGCGGGTCCGGACGATCTGGTAGCTGCGGCCGAGGTAGCCGACCGGGGCGCTCCAGATGTGCACGAGGCGGGAGAAGGGGAAGAGGATGAAGATCACCATCCCCAGCACCAGGTGCAGGCGGTAGACGAAGGGCACGCCGACGATCTGCTCGGCCGCACCGGCGCGGAAGGTGACGATGCGCTGCGCCCAGTCGGCCAGCTTCAGCATCATGCCGCCGTCCAGGTGGCCCAGCGACAGCGGCACCGTGATCAGGCCCAGCACAAGCTGCACCCACAGGATGCCCAGGATGGCGATGTCCATGGACGAGGACGTCTTGCGGATGCGCGGGTCGGTCAGGCGGCGGCGCAGCAGCAGCGTGAGGCCGACGAGGCAGAGCGTGCCGAAGACGCCGCCGGCCACGCAGGCCAGAAGCTGCTTGCCGCCGGCCGACAGGCCGAAGGCGTGGTAGACCTCCGGCGGCGTCAGCAGGCCGACGAAGTGGCCGGCGAACAGCAGCAGGATACCGATGTGGAACAGGTTGGAGGCGCGCGACAGGCTCTCCTTGCGCAGCATCTGGCTGGAACCGCTGCGCCAGGTGTACTGCTCGCGGTCGAAGCGCATCAGGCTGCCGACGAAGAAGACCGTCAGCGCCACGTAGGGCAGGTAGCCGAACAGGAACTGGAATGCGTGGGACATGGTGAATTCTCCGGATCCAAGCACTCGGCGCGCTCAGGCGGCGCGGTGCGCGGGTTTGGAAACCATCGGGCAGGAGGCCAGCGCGTCGCCGGGGCCGAAGGTGACGGGGGCGTCCTCCCAGACCTTGTCCAGCTCCTCCAGGCTGTCGGCATCCTTGGGCGTGGATGCGAGGATCGCCTCCACCTCCGCGGCGTCGGCGGCTTTGGCGGACAGGTGGACGAGGGCCTGGAGCACGGCGGCGTAGGGCGTCTCCCGCTCCGTCAGGCGGCGGCTCAGCGCCGCCAGGACCGAGACGGCGTCGGCGATCACCCGGCGGGCCACCGCGTCGTCCACCAGCGACAGGAATTCGCACAGCAGCGGCAGATAGTCCGGCAGCTCGCGCGCGGCCATGTCGAAGCCGTGGAAGCGGTACAGCTCCACCAGCGTCGCCATGGCGGTGCCGCGCTCCCTGCCCTCCCCGTGCACGTGCTCGTAGAGGTGCAGCGACAGCGTGCGGGAGCGGTCGAACAGGGAGACGTAGCGCTCCTGCGCGTCGATCAGGTCGGTCGCCTTCAAATCCTCGACAAGGACGGCGAGGCCGGTGAGGTGGGTTGCGTCGAGCAGCCCGTCGGCGCGCAGCGCCGCCATCACCTCGTCCAGGCCGGCGATCAGGTCCTCCTCCGGGTAGGTGAGGAGGGCACCCAGGGCCTTGTAGGTCAGCATCACTTGGCCTCCTCCAGCGAGCGGGTGCGCGGCTTGCGCGTGCCGAACAGGTTGCCCTCCGAATAGCCGTCGGAGCAGCCGTTGCCGAAGCTGAAGCCGCACGAGCCGCGCAGGTCGAAGGTGTTCTCGGCGTACTCGCGGTGGGTGGTCGGGATGACGAAGCGGTCCTCGTAGTTGGCGATGGCGAGGATGTTGTACATCTCCTCGACCTGGTTCGCCGTCAGGCCGACCTTGCGCAGCACGTCCGTGTTCAGCCGGCCCTCGACCGACCGGCCGCGCTGGTAGATGCGTAGCGCGTACATGCGGTTCAGCGCCTGGATCACTGGCTCCTCGTCGCCCGCCGTCAGCAGGTTGGCGAGGTACTTGACGGGGATGCGGAGCGAGCGGATGTCCGGCAGGCCGTCGACAAAGCCGATGTGGCCCTTCTCCGCCGCACCCTGGATGGGCGACAGCGCCGGGATGTACCAGACCATCGGCAGCGTGCGGTATTCGGGGTGCAGCGGGAAGGCGATCTTCCATTCCATCGCCATCTTGTAGACGGGCGAGTTGCGCGCCGTCTCCAGCCACGCCTCGGGCACGCCGTCGCGCCGGGCCTGCTCGATCACCGCCGGGTCCTTGGGATCGAGGAAGAGGTCGAGCTGCTTCTGGTACAGCTCGTTGTCGCCGATGGCCGATGCCGCCTCCTCGATCCGGTCGGCGTCGTAGAGCAGGACGCCGAGGTAGCGGATGCGGCCGACGCAGGTTTCCGAGCACACGGTGGGCTGGCCCACCTCGATGCGCGGGAAGCAGAAGGTGCACTTCTCCGCCTTGCCCGACTGCCAGTTGTAGTAGATCTTCTTGTAGGGACAGGCCGAGACGCACATGCGCCAGCCCCGGCACTTGTCCTGGTCGATCAGGACGATGCCGTCCTCTTCACGCTTGTAGATGGAGCCCGACGGGCAGGAGGCCACGCACGCCGGATTGAGGCAGTGCTCGCACAGGCGCGGCAGGTACATCATGAAGGTGTTTTCGAAGTGGCCGTAGATCTCCTTCTGGATCCCGTCGAAGTTCTTGTCCTTCGAGCGTTTGGAGAACTCGCCGCCGAGGATTTCCTCCCAGTTCGGGCCCCAGTGGATCTTCTCCATCTTCTCGCCGGTGATCAGCGAGACGGGGCGCGCCGTCGGCATGGTCTTGCTCTCGGGCGCGGTCTGCAGGTTCTGGTAGTCGAAGGTGAAGGGCTCGTAGTAATCGTCGATCTCCGGCAGGTCGGGGTTGGCGAAGATCTTCGCCAGCACCCGCCATTTGGAGCCGATGCGCGGCTGCAGCTTGCCGCCGGCGGTGCGGACCCAGCCGCCGTTCCAGCGGTCCTGGTTCTCCCATTCCTTGGGATAGCCGATGCCGGGCTTGGTCTCGACGTTGTTGAACCAGGCGTATTCGACGCCTTCACGGCTGGTCCAGACGTTCTTGCAGGTCACCGAACAGGTGTGGCAGCCGATGCACTTGTCCAGGTTCAGGACCATCGCGATCTGAGCGCGGATCTTCATATCTCAGTACTCCTTACTCGGCGGCCTGGGTGATCGGTGCCGGGTCTTCCATCCAGTCGACCTTGTTCATCTTGCGGATGATGACGAACTCGTCGCGGTTGGCGCCGACGGTGCCGTAGTAGTTGAAGCCGTAGGACTGCTGGGCGTAGCCGCCGATCATGTGCGTCGGCTTGGTGACGGTGCGCGTCACCGAGTTGTGGATGCCGCCGCGCTGGCCGGAGGTCTCGGCCCCCGGAACGTTCACGATCTTCTCCTGCGCGTGGTACATCAGGCACATGCCGACGGGCACGCGCTGGCTGACCACGGCGCGGGCCGCGATGGCGCCGTTCAGGTTGTAGGCCTCGATCCAGTCGTTGTCCTCGATGCCGGCCTTCTTCGCGTCCTCCTCGCCGATCCAGATGATGGGTCCGCCGCGCGACAGCGTGAGCATCAGCAGGTTATCGGTGTAGGTGGAATGGATGCCCCACTTCTGGTGCGGGGTGATCCAGTTCAGCACCAGCTGCGGGTTGCCGTTCGACTTCTGGTCGATCACCGCCTTGATCGTCTTCAAATCCACGGGCGGCTTGTAGACGCACAGCTGCTCGCCGAAGGCGCGCATCCAGGGGTGGTCCTGGTAGAGCTGCTGGCGGCCGGTCAGGGTGCGCCAGGGGATCAGCTCGTGCACGTTGGTGTAGCCGGCGTTGTAGCAGACCTTCTCGCTCTCCAGGCCCGACCACGTGGGGGACGAGATGATCTTGCGCGGCTGGGCGACGATGTCGCGGAAGCGGATCTTGTCGTCCTCACGCGGGATGGCGAGGTGGGTGTGGTCGATGCCGGTGGTCTGGGACAGGCTGTCCCACGCCTTCACCGCCACGTGCCCGTTGGTCTCGGGTGCGAGCGTCAGGATGACCTCGCAGGCCTGGATGTCCGTCTCGATTTTCGCGAGGCCCTGGGTGGGGCCTTCCTCGGTGACGGTGCCGTTGAGTTCCTTCAGGAACTCGACCTCATCGCCGGTCTTCCAGGCCATGCCCTTGCCGCCGTTGCCGAGCTTCTCCATCAGCGGCCCGAGCGAGGTGAAGCGCCTGTACAGGTTGGGGTAGTCGCGCTCGACCACGACCATGCCCGGCGCCGTCTTGCCGGGGATCAGGTCGCATTCGCCCTTGCGCCAGTCCTTGACGTCCAGTGCTTGGCCCAGCTCGTTCGCCGTGTCGTGCTGGAGCGGCACCAGCACGAGGTCCTTCTCAACGCCCAGGTGGCCGGGCGCGAGTTCGGAGACCTTCTTCGCGATGCCCTTGAAGATCTCCCAGTCCGAACGCGCCTCCCACGCCGGGTCCACGGCCGCGGTCAGCGGGTGGATGAACGGGTGCATGTCGGAGGTGTTGAGGTCGTTCTTCTCGTACCAGGTGGCGGTGGGCAGCACGATGTCGGAGTAGACGCAGGTCGTCGACATGCGGAAGTCGATGGTGACCAGCAGGTCCAGCTTCCCTTCCGGCCCGTTGGCGTGCCAGACGACTTCCTCGGGCTTCGGTTCGTTGAGCGCGCCGATGTCGCCGCCCATGACGGCGTTCTGCGTGCCCAGCAGGTGCTTCAGGAAATACTCGTGCCCCTTGCCGGACGAGCCCAGCAGGTTGGAGCGCCAGACGAACAGGTTGCGCGGGAAGTTCTTGGGATCGTCCGGGTCCTCGCAGCTCATGCGCATGGCGCCGGACTTCAGCAGCTCGATCGCGTAGTCCTTGGCGTCCTTGCCCGCGGCCGCCGCGGCCTTGGTCAGCTCCAGCGGGTTCAACTCAAGCTGCGGGGAGGAGGGCAGCCAGCCCATGCGCTCCGCCCGGACGTTGAAGTCGATCAGGCTGCCGGAGACCTTGACGTCGGTGGTCGGCGACAGGATCTCGTCCAGCCGCAGCTTCTCGTACCGCCACTGGTCGGTGTGCGCGTACCAGTAGGAGGTGGAGTTCATCTGCCGCGGCGGGCGGCCCCAGTCGAGCGCGAAGGCCAGCGCCGTCCAGCCTGGCTGCGGGCGCAGCTTCTCCTGCCCCACGTAGTGCGACCAGCCGCCACCCTCCTGGCCGATGCAGCCGCACATCACCAGCATGTTGATGATGCCGCGGTAGTTCATGTCCATGTGGTACCAGTGGTTCATGGCGGCGCCGATGATCACCATCGACTTGCCATGCGTGAGGTGCGCGTTCTCCGCGAACTCACGAGCCGTGGTGATGGTCTGCGCGCGCGGCACGCCGGTCACCCGCTCGGCCCAGGCCGGCGTGTAGGGCGCGTCGTCGTCGAAGTCCTTCGCGACGTTGCCGCCGCCCAGGCCCCGGTCGATGCCGTAGTTGGCGATGAACAGGTCGAATACGTTGGCGACCAGCGCCTCCCCGTCCTTCAACGCCACCTTCTTCACCGGCACGTTGCGGACCTGGACTTCATTGTGCTCGGTGCCGCGGAAGTGCTCGCTCACCCGGCCGCCGAAGTAGGGGAAGGCCACGCCCGCCACGTCGTCGCGCGCGTCGATGAGGGTGAGCTTGAGGGGCTGCTTGGACCCGGTGTCGTCCTCGTCCTTCAGGTTCCACTTGCCCTTCTCGCCCCAGCGGAAGCCGATGGAGCCGTGCGGCACGACGATCCGGCCGGTCGCCTCGTCGATGGCCACCGTCTTCCAGTCCGGGTTGTTGGCCTGCCCCAGGTCGCCCTTGAAGTCGGACGCGCGCAGCAGCCGTTCCGCCACGTAGTGGTCGCCCTGCTTGACGAGGCGGACCAGGAACGGCATGTCGGTGTAGCGGCGGCAGTAGTCCTCGAAATACGGGCTCTTCTGCGCCAGATGCCATTCCTTCAGGATCACGTGGCCGATGGCCATGGCCAGCGCCGCGTCGGTGCCCTGCTGCGGGTGCAGCCAGAGGTCGGCGAACTTGGAGGCTTCGGAATAGTCCGGCGTGACCACCACGGTCTTGGTGCCGTTGTAGCGCGCCTCCGACATGAAGTGGGCGTCCGGCGTGCGCGTCTGCGGCACGTTGGAGCCCCACATCATCAGGAACTTGGCATTGTACCAGTCGGCCGATTCCGGCACGTCGGTCTGCTCGCCCCAGGTCTGCGGGCTCGAGGGCGGCAGGTCGCAGTACCAGTCGTAGAAGCTCATGCACGTGCCGCCCAACAGCGACAGGTAGCGCGAGCCGGCGGCGTAGCTGACCATCGACATGGCCGGGATCGGCGAGAAGCCGGCGACGCGGTCCGGGCCCCAGGTCTTGGAGGTGTAGAGGTTGGCCGCCGCGATCAGCTCCAGCGCCTCCTCCCACGTGGTGCGCACGAAGCCGCCGCGACCGCGGAAGGACTTGTAGTCGGCGCTGGCGGCGGGGTTCTCGGTGATGGACTTCCACGCCTCCACGGGGTCCTTGTGCGTGCGCCGGGCCATGCGCCACTGGCGCAGCAGGCGCGAGCGCATCAGCGGGTACTTCACCCGGTTGGCCGAGTAGAGGTACCAGGAGTAGCTGGCGCCGCGCTGGCAGCCGCGCGGCTCATGGTTCGGCAGGCCGGCGCGGGTGCGGGGATAGTCGGTCTGCTGCGTCTCCCAGGTGACGATGCCGCCCTTGACGTAGATCTTCCAGGAGCAGGACCCCGTGCAGTTCGCCCCGTGCGTGGAGCGCACGATCTTGTCGTGCCGCCAGCGGTTCCGGTACGCCTCCTCCCAGGAGCGGTCCTCCTGCGTGACGACGCCGTGGCCGTTGGCGAAGGTGCCGACGTTCTTCTTGAAGAACATCAGGCGATCGAGGAAATGACTCATCGTTTTACTCCCTGAACTCTTGGGATGGCGAGGTCAGCACGGGGCCTCGGCACCCTTGCGGGTGTAGAACCACCAGTTGATGGCGATGTTGATCACGTAGAAGACGGCCGCCCCGAAGAAGAAGGCGTTGGGCGAGCCGGTGGCGGCGAAGGACGCGCCGAACAGCATGCCGAAGATGAAGGGGCCGTAGGCGGCGACCGCGCCGGTCCAGCCGATGACGCCGCCCGCCTGGCGCGGCGGCAGGATCATCGGGATCTGCTTGAAGGTCGACGCGTTGCCGATGCCGGCGAAGAAGAACAGCCCCAGCATGCAGCCGACGAAGTACGGGAACGTCTCCATCGACGTGGGTGCGGTGAAGAAGGTGACGGCGATCGTGCACGCCAGCAGGCCGATGCCGGCGACGTGGGTCACGATGGCCCCGCCCAGCTTGTCGGAGATCGGGCCGGCGGCGACGCGCAGCGCGGAGCCGATCAGCGGGCCGTAGAAGGCGTAGGCCAGCGGGTCCGGCGCGCCCGGCAGGCCGCCGTAGACCTGCTTGATCAGCAGCGGGAAGGTCGCCGAGAAGCCGGAGAAGGAGCCGAAGGTCATGACGTAGAGCGACGTCATGAGCCACGTGTGCTTGTTGCCGAAGATGTCCATCTGCTCGCGCACGTTGGCGCGCACAGGCACGCTCTTCAGCATGGTCAGGGCCATCAGGCCGAAGACCACGACGAAGGGCACGTAGATGATGGCGGCGTTCTGCAGCCAGATCGGCGACTGCGCGGTGCCCTTGGTGAACACCTGCGGCTCGCCCAGCACGGTGCCGCCGACCAGGGCCGCGCCGACGATCCAGGGCGTGAGGAACTGCACCACGCTGACGCCGAAGTTGCCGACACCCGCCTGGATCGCCAGCGCGGTGCCCTGCAGGCGCTTGGGGAAATACAGACTGGTCGACGGCATGAAGGAGGAGAAGTTGCCGCCGCCCAGGCCGGCCGCGAAGGCCAGCACCATCAGCACCCAGAACGGCGTGCCCGTGTCCTGCACCGCATAGAACAGGCCCACCAGCGGGATCAGCAGGCTGAGCGTCGACCAGCCCACCACCCGGCGCGTGCCGTAGATGGGGATGAGGAAGGTGTGGACGATGCGCAGGGAGCCGCCGGCGAGGCCGGGCATGGCCGTCAGCCAGAACAGCTGCGTGGGCGTGAAGGTGAAGCCGATGTTGGGCAGCCGCACCACCAGCGCTGACACCAGGAACCACGCGATGAAGGCCATGGTCAGGTTGGCGGTGGTGATCCACAGGGTGCGCCACGCCAGGCGCTTGCCCGTGGCCTCCCAGAACGTCGCGTCCTCCGGCCGCCAGTCGGCCACGGTGTCGGACGCACGCACCGTCGCGGGTGCATAGGTCATGGTGGGGTTTCCTCGTTATTGTGTGGCGGCGCGGGGGATCAGGCGTTGCCGGCGGCCGCACCGTCCGGCAGGGATGCACCGGCCGCCTTGGGCCGCGGGGCCGCGTTGATGCCTTCCAGCTCCGGCAGTTCGGGCAGCTTGGCCAGCTCGGGGGCGTGGCGGCGCTCCATGCGCTGGATGGCCAGGTGCATCCACACGAAGGAGACGGCGACGATCAGGAAGAGCAGCATGAAGCAGCTCGTCCACACGCCGGTGATGTCGTTCATGGCGCCGAAGGCGATGGGCAGGATGAAGCCGCCCAGGCCGCCGATCAGGCCGACGATGCCGCCCACCGAGCCGACGTTGTTCGGGTAGTAGACGGGGATGTGCTTGTACACGGCCGCCTTGCCCAGCGACATGAAGAAGCCCAGGACGAAGGCGATGACCGTGAAGGAGATGAAGTCGAGCGCGAAGGCGAATTCGATCGGGCCCTTGATGCCCTGCACCACGTAGTGCGTGCTGGGATAGGACAGCAGGAAGGTGCAGATCACCGAGACGCCGAAGGTCCAGTACATGACCCGCCGCGCGCCGATCTTGTCCGACAGCACGCCACCGAAGGCGCGGAAGACCGACGCGGGGATCGAATAGGCGGCCCCCAGCATGCCGGCCGTCGTGATGTCCAGCCCGTAGGCGCCGATGTAGTAGCGCGGCAGCCACAGCGCCAACGCGACGAAGCCGCCGAAGACGAAGAAGTAATAGAGCGAGAAGCGCCAGACCTGCAGGTTCTTCAGCGGCGACAGGTGCATCGCCGTCGATTCCACGGGCAGGCCCTTGGCGCGCCGCTCCTGCAGGACCGGGTCGTCCTCGGTGGTGAACCAGAAGACCACCGCCATCACCAGGATCGCCGTGGCCCACACCAGCGCCACCGTCTTCCACCCGAAGGAGACCATGACGAAGGGGGCGGCGAACTTGGTGACCGCGGCACCGACGTTGCCCATGCCGAAGATGCCCAGCGCGGTGCCCTGTTTCGTCTTCGGGTACCAGCGCGAGGTGTAGGCGATGCCCACCGCGAAGGCGCCGCCGGCGATGCCCACGCCCAGGGCCGCCAGCAGGAAGGTCGGGTAGTCGTAGGCCCAGGTCAGCAGGTAGGTGGCGATGGCGGCCGCGACCATGACGGCGACGTAGACGATACGGCCGCCGTACTGGTCGGTCCAGATGCCCAGGAACAGGCGGGACAGCGAACCGGTCAGGATCGGCGTGCCGACCAGCAGGCCGAACTGCGTGTCGGTGAGGCCGAGGTCCTTTTTGATCTGCACGCCGATGATCGCGAAGATCGTCCACACGGCGAAGCACACGGTGAACGCCACCGTGCTGAGCGTGAGCGCCCGCGTCTGCTGTGCGGGCGTGACGGTGTCGAGGTTCGTCATGAACACCCCCTGTCAGTCCCTAGTCTCTGTGGGGGCATTCTGTCGCCGGGCCTTCCCGGACGCTTGACCGCGGTCAAGCGCGCAAAGTACTGGCCATTATGTCGCACTTACTTGGCAAATAATACCAAATATTGACCCTTGGCTACTTAAGACTAGCTTGTTTTCGTATCCTCGCTTGACGAATGTCAAGTCTGCTGCGCGGCGGCCATGCCATGCTGTATCCATGGCGCTCCGTTATAACTTAGGATCTATTCCAATCAGACGAACGGCTAGGTTTCTGCGGGGCGGAACCGGCAGTCTATGATGCCGGCAACATCAAGCGGGGGGAAGACGGGACCCATGCGGACCAGGGATTTGGAGATCATCCGGGCGCTGCCCTGCTTCGACGGGCTGGACGAGGACCAATTGGGCACGGTGACGGCCGGCGCCCTCCTGCAACGCTTCCCGCGCGAGACCGTGCTGTTCGAGCAGGGGGAGCGGCCGGACTTCCTGCACGTGCTGGTCGAAGGGTCGGTGATGATGTACGGCAGCACCAACGACGGCCGCGAAACTGTGATCGAGATCCTGACGCCGGTGGACAGCTTCCTGCTGGCCGCGGCGCTGACCGACACGCCCTACCTGATGTCGGCCAAGGCGCTGGAGCCCTCGCAGATCCTGATGCTGCCGGCCCGCGCGTTGCGCGAGCAGCTGGCGCTGCAGCCGAAGCTGGCGCTGTCGATGCTGGCGTCGCTGGCCGTGCAGTTCCGGCGCATGGTGCGGCAGGTGAAGGATCTGAAGCTGCGCACCTCCACCCAGCGCCTTGCCGCCTTCCTTCTGCACATGGCCGAGCCGCCGGTGGACGGCGCCACGTTCGACCTGCCGACCAACAAGCAGGTGCTGGCCAGCCGCCTGGGCATGACCCCGGAAAACCTGTCGCGCGCCTTCGCCGCCCTGATCGAGCAGGACATTTCCATCAAGGGCCGCACGGTGACCATCGGCTCCATCGAACGGCTGCGCAACTACTGCCACCCCGACACGCTGATCGACGACGTGGAGCGGGATCTGCGGGTGGTGCTGGATTGAGCCCGGTCAGCCGCGCTGCTGGCGACGTTCTGCCCCCTCCCTAACCCTCCCCCGCGTTGCGGTGGAGGGGACTGCCGCCGCCACCCCATAACCCTCCACCTCGAAGAGGGGGAGGGTGGCTGAGCGCCAGCGAAGCCGGGAGGGGGCACCCGCGCCCTACCCCATCCTCCTGTGCCGTGCCAGATACAGCGGCGTGCGCGACTTCGGCACCTTGAAGACGAAGTTGTAGCGGGCGACGTGGTAGCTGGGGTCGAAGCCGTAGAAGTTGAAGCGCATGCGCTCCAGCTCTTCCGCCCGGTACTGCTCCAGCGGCTTGGCGGCTTCGTCGTCGGCGCGGCGGCGGCGCTTGTCGGCCAGCAGGGCGGGCAGCGCCGGATCGGCCGCCAGCGCCCGGGCGCGCTCGGCCAACTCGGCGCGGAACTCCGCCACCGTCGTGCCGAACGCGGCATCGACGAGGCCCAGGCGGCGCGCCTCCGGCGTGCCCATGGGCAGGCGCGCCTCGGTGACGCGCCGGGCGTTCTCCGCGCCGGCCCGGCGGGGCAGCGTGTAGGTCCAGTATTCGGAGCCGTAGAGGTTGCCCATCCCCTTGTAGTGCGGGTTCAGCACCACCCCGGTGCGCGCCCACACGAAGTCGGCACCCAGCGCCAGGAAGACGCCGCCGGCCCCGGCGTTACCGGACAGCGCCGCCACCGTCACCTTGCCCGTCGCGGAGATCAGCGCGCGGGCCACGTCGTCGATGGCGTTGATGGTGCGCCAGGATTCGTCGGCCGGGCTGGCCGCCGCCTCGATCAGGTTGAGGTGGATGCCGTTGCTCCAGAAATCCTCGCCGCCCATCAGCACCAGCACGCGCGTGTCGCGCGCCAGCGCCGATTCCAGCGCGGTCCGCAGCCGCTCGCACTGCCGCGCACCCATGGCGCCGTTGTAGAAGGGGAAGTGCAGGTATCCGACACCGTCCGCCTCCTCGTACCACAGGTCGCGGTAATCGCCCTGCACCTCCGGCAGGTCCGCTGCGCCGGGCAGAACCATGGTGGCGGGCAGCTTCAGGGACGGGTTCTGCGGATCCGTAGACGGCGCCTTCATGTGCCCGATCCACACGGCGCCATTGACGGTGGCACGGCACACCGCGCCCTCCCAACGGGCGATCCAGGCGCCCGGCGCGCCCGTCAGGCGGCTTTCCGGGTGGGCGTCGAACAGGCTGATGCCCTCGTCACGCACGCCCGGCACGCCGTCGCCGCTGCGGATCTTGCGCAGCACGGTGGCGGTGTCGTCGCGGGTCCAATCGATGGCGCGGTCGGCCTGTCGCATGGCCGGGCGCGGCTTGCCGAAGGCCTGCGGGTCGGCCGGGTCGAACGGCGTCGGGCCGCCGCCCTGCCCCAGCCGGTCCAGCGCGCCCAGCACCGCCGCGACGGCGTTCTCCGTCACCTCGTGCCGGTACAGGCTGGCCTTGGGCGCCTCGCGCATGGGAAAGGATATCGAGCGCCAGACGTCGCCCGCGTCGAACTCCGCGTTCGCCTGCAGGACGGTGACGCCCCAGCGGCCCCCATTTTCTTTGCTGGGTCCTTCGAGCACCGCCCAGTCCAGCGCCGACGGGCCGCGGTCGCCCAGCGGGCCGGGATGCACGACGAGGCAGGGCACGCGCCGCCACACGTCCTCCGGGATCGCGCGCTTGAGGAAGGAGGCGAGCACCACGTCGGGGCGGAAGCGGTCCACCGCCTCGCGCGTCACCGAATCGTTGACGTCGAACTCGATGGTCAGCTCGTGCCCGCGCTCGGCCAGTTCGACGTACAGGCGCTGCGCCAGGCTGTTGAAGGCGTGGACGAGGAGGAGCAGGCGCATCTCAGGCGGCCCCCGCCACATGGTCGCGGAAGCGGCCGTAGGTGTAGTGCGCCGCGCACGCCCCCTCCGCCGACACCATGCAGGACCCCATGGGGTTCTCCGGCGTGCAGCCGGTGCCGAACAGCTTGCAGTCGGTCGGCTTCTTGACGCCGCGCAGGATGGCGCCGCAGGCGCAGGCCTTGTGGTCGGGCACCATGGCGCCGGGGATGGCGAATCGCCGCTCGGCGTCCCAGGCCGCGTACGGCTCCTTGATCCGGAGCGCGCTGTAGGGCACCAGCCCCAGGCCGCGCCATTCGAAGCTGCGGCGCAGCTCGAACACCTCGGCCACCAGGGCCAGCGCCTTGCGGTTGCCCTCGCGCGTCACGGCGCGGATGAACTGGTTCTCCACCTCCGCCCGGCCCTCGTTGATCTGGCGGACCAGCATCAGGATGGCCTGCATCACGTCCAGCGGCTCGAACCCCGCGACGACGACGGGCTTCTGGTACTCCTCGGCGAAGTACTCGTACGGGCGGCTGCCGATGACGGTGGACACGTGCGCCGGGCCGATGAAGGCGTCCAGCGGCACGGTGCCCAGCTCGCGCACCTCCGGGCTCTCCAGGATGTTGGCGATGGCCGACGGGGTCAGCACGTGGTTGCAGAAGACCGAGAAGTTCTTCAGCCCCTTAGCCTTCGCGACCTGAAGGGCGACGGCGGTGGGCGGCGTGGTCGTCTCGAAGCCGATGGCGAAGAACACCACCTCGCGATCCGGGTTGGCCTCGGCCGCCTTCAGCGCGTCGGTGGTGGACAGCACCATGCGGATGTCCGCCCCCTCGGCCTTCGCCTTGATGAGGCTCATGCGCTCCGACGCGGGCACGCGCATGACGTCGCCGTAGGTGCACAGGATCACGCCGGGGCGCCGCGCGATGGCAATGGCGTCGTCGATGCGCCCGACGGGCAGCACGCACACCGGGCAGCCCGGCCCGTGGATCAGGCGCACGTTGGGCGGCAGCAGGTCGGGGATGCCATAGCGCGCGATGGCGTGCGTGTGGCCGCCGCAGAACTCCATGACGTGGTAGCTGCGGGCGGGATCGACCTCGCGCCGGATCGTCTCGGCCACGGCGCGCGCCAGCGCGGCATCCCGGAACTCGTCGACGTACTTCATGGCCCTCCCCCTCCGTGCGCGGAGTTGGCCGCACGCGGGGGCGGCCCGCGATGATCTCTATCAAATCGCCGGCATCGGGGCACCACCCGATCGGGTAGGGACAAATCCCACCCGGTCACCGCCGCTTCAACACGCGCGACGCGGTCAGCACGATGAAGAGCGCGATGGCGGCGACGTTCGCCGCCCCGCCCCACTGGCGCAGCGGAAGATCGTCGGACAGTACGCCGGCCACGCGCAGGGCCACGCCCAGGTGCAGTGCCGCCAGCGGCAGGTAGAGGACGTTGCCGAACGGCACGGCGAGGCGCAGCACGGCCGGCAGGATGATCGGCGCGTGGCCGAACACCATCGCGAAGACGAAGCCCAGGAACAGCGCGTGCAGCGCCGCGTCGTAGAACCCCTCCCCCGCCCCGGCGGCCAGCGCGCCGGCCACCGCCAGCCACGCGTAGCCCGACAGCAGGCACGCCGCCACGTAGCGCGGCAGGCCCGTACCGCGCACGGTGTGGCGCGCCACGTCGAAGCGGGCCAGCCACGCCGCCAGCCCCACCAGCCCCACGCCGGCCAGCCGCAGCCCGGCCTCGGGCTCCGCCACGGCCAGCACCCCGCCGCCGGCCAGCGCCGCGACGATCAGGGCAAAGCCGGGAGCGGCCCAGCGGTTGGGCGGGCGGAAGCGGCTCAGTTCCAGCCGCTCGCCGGCGATGGTCAGGACGAGAAACAGCATCCACCAGACGACCGCCGCCTGGACCGGCGCGCCGAGCAGCCACAGCAGGTTGCCCACCAGCGAGCAGGCCGCCGCCCCGGCCATGGTCGCCGTGAAGCCCGCCGGCTGGAACCGCCAGACGCGCCAGGACGCCACCGTCAGCACCGCCGACGCCACCACCAGCAGCGCCGCCCCCGCCGGCACCGGCAACCCGGCCACCAGCGCCAGCCCGCCCAGCCCCGAAGCCAGCGGCCCGAGGAACACCCAGCGGTGCCCGAGCGCCGAGGCGCGCTCCAGCCCGATCACCGTGCCGAAGAAGCCGGACACCATCAGGGGCCCGTGCAGCAGCGCCATGTCGGCGTGCGGCAGCGGCACCACCCAGCCCAGGCGTGCCAGCCCGGCCAGCACGCCGCCCGCCAGCGCCACGAAGCCCAGCGCCAGCAACGGCAGCCGCCGCGCCCGCAGCGCGGCGGCGGAGGCGCGGGCGGGGGCCGGTGCGGGTGTGGGGGCCGCGGCGGCCGTCATGGCCTCAGCCCTCCTCCGGCCAGCCCAGGCGGCGGCGCGCCTCGGCGGTCATGCGCGCGGGCGTCCAGGGCGGGTCGAGGACGAGGTCGACGGTGACGCCCGGCGCCTCCGGCACGGCGGCGCGCACCGCGTCCTCGGCCGTCTCGCACAGATAGTCGCCCAGCGGGCAGGCCGGCGAGGTGACGCCCAGCCGCACGTCGATGGTCCCGGCCGGGTGCACGTCGATGCCGTAGACGAGGCCCAGTTCGACCACGTCGATGCCCATCTCCGGGTCGACGACCGTGCGCAAGGCCTCCAGGACGCGGGCGTCGGCGGTCATGTCACGCCTCCCCCTGCTGGTAGGCGATGCAGCGCTCGCACACGGTGCCGGTGACGTCCTTCTTCAGGTGGGCGGCGCGCAGGGCCGTGAAGGCCTCGCTGTGCCACGCGTCCGTGAACGAGGTCGTCATCAGGTCGCCCATGTCGAAGCGGCCGTCGTGGTCGAAGCAGCAGGCCGACAGCTTGCCGTCGTAGGTCACGTGCCCCTCGGTGAACACCGCCCAGCACGGCAGCGGCTCGCGTAGCGCGCCGACGCGGCCGATGTTGCCGGCCACCGGCTTGGTGCCGTGCGCGCCGGCCGTGAAGCCGGCCTGGTTGTACAGCGGCAGGTAATAGTGCTCGTCCACATAAGGCACGATCTCCGCCACCGTGGCGGCCATGCGCTCCTGCTGCTCGCCGTCGTAGAGGATGGAGGAGGCGTACAGGCCGCAGCGGTGGCCCGTCGCCGCCAGCACCTCGTCGCGCACGCCGCGCGCCGCCTTCAGGTTGGCCAGAACCTTGTCGAAGGCGTCGACGCGCGTGACCTGCTTGTACTGCTCGGGATCGGCGGCGTTGATGGAGAACTTCAGGCTGTCCAGCCCGGCCTCCATGCAGGCGCGCACCTTCTCCGGCTTGGCGAGGCGCCCGTTGGTGGTGAGGAAGACGTAGGGGTAGCCGCACTCATGCTTGGCGAAGCGGATCGCCTCCGCCAGCTTCGGGTACAGCATCGATTCGCCCAGGTAGAACAGGCCGATCTCCTCGACGCCGGCCTCGCGCATCTCCTTCAGCAGGCGGGTCAGCAGGCCCCAGTCGATGTCGGCCTTGTCGCGCAGCTTGTAGCCGGTGGCGCAGAAGAAGCACTGCAGGTCGCAGCGCGCCGTCAGCTCGATCTTCACGCTGCGCGGCACCGGCGGCCGGGCGCCCCGCCAAGCGGTGTCCAGCGCCGTGATCGCGTCGACGCGCGCGGTGATCGATGTCATTCGAATGTCTCCAAAATACCGGCGGGCTTGGCCGGCACACTAACGACCTCCTCGCCCGCCCGGGTTGATCTCGGTCAAGGTAAGGGCTGAAAGCATCCGTAATAATCGCGACCAACAATCGGCCCCCGTCGGGCAAATTGCCATGCGGCATTTTCGCTTGAACCGTTCCAGGGTGAGTGGACCAAGGCGGCGGCGGCCTTGCAACCCACGGCTATTTCCGCCGCCGGACGCCCGGAGGCATCCGAAAGGATGAGACGGGCCCGGCGTTTTTGTCTGGTTGCTTGATCCGGATCAACGATCCGGAAACCCGCTTCGATTAGGTTCGCCGCCTTTCCTCCACTTGCTGCACTGCACAGGCGCACCATGCCCGACGGAAGCACGCCCAAGCCCACGACCGCCCCCCCGCCCCTGTGGGAAGTCCACAAGACGATTCACCCGAAGGCGGTGTCGGGCTATTTCCGGCGCCTGAAGTGGGCGGTGCTGGCGGTGCTGCTGGGCATCTTCTTCGTCACGCCGTGGCTGCGCTGGGACCGCGGCGCCGACGCGCCGGGGCAGGCGGTGCTGTTCGACCTGACGCAGGGCCGCTTCTTCATCTTCGGCATCGAGATCTGGCCGCAGGAGATCTACTACCTGACCGGCATCCTGATCGTCGCCGCCGTGGGCCTGTTCCTGGCCACCGCGCTGGCCGGGCGCGTGTGGTGCGGCTTCGGCTGCCCGCACACGGTGTGGACCGACCTGTTCATCCGCATCGAGCACTTCTTCGAAGGCGACCGGGCGGAACGCATCCGCATGGAACGCGCGCCGTGGACCGCGAAGAAGATCGGCCGCAAGGCGGGCAAGCACGCCTTCTGGCTGCTGGTCAGCGCGGTGTCGGCCTTCGGCTTCTGCGCCTACTTCACCGACGCGCCGCAACTGGCGACCGACATCGCCACGCTGAACGTCTCCAGCGACGCGCTGACGTTCCTCGGCCTGTTCATGTTCAGCACCTACGGCATGGCCGGCTGGGCGCGCGAGCAGATGTGCTATTACATGTGCCCGTGGCCGCGCATCCAGACCGCGATGCTGGACGAGCACAGCCTCGTCGTCACCTATCAGGCCGAGCGCGGCGACAGCCGCGGGCCGAAGCGCAAGTCGGAAACGTGGGAGGAGCGCGCGGCGCGCGGCCTCGGCGACTGCATCGACTGCGGGCAGTGCGTCCAGGTCTGCCCCATGGGCATCGACGTGCGCAGCGGCGAGCAGGCGGACTGCATCAACTGCGGCCTGTGCGTGGATGCCTGCGACAGCATCATGATGCAGGTCGGCCGCCCCCTGGGCCTGATCAAGTTCGACACGCTGGCCAACCTCGCCGCCCCCGCGCCCGCCAAGGCCGCCTACAAGGTGCCGGTGATGCGGGCGCGCACCATGATCTATCTGGGCGTCATGGGCGTGGTGCTGACGCTGATGACCGTGGTCTTCACCAACCGTTCGCACACCGACGTGGCCGTGCTGCGCGACCGCGCGCCGCTGTTCGTCACCCTGTCCGACGGGTCGATCCGCAACGGCTACACCTTCAAGGTCGCCAACAAGTCGCGCGAGGACCGCGTCTACGACTTGGCGGTCAAGGGCCTGCCCGGCGCCGAGGTCAACGTGATCGGCGAGGGCGAGGGCGAGCACGAGCAGGCCGGCGGCATGCACATCAAGGCCGCCCCCGACAGCGTCGCCACCTACCGCGTCTACGTGAAGGCGCCGCGCGCGTCGGTCACCGCCGCCTCCACCCCGCTGACCTTCACGCTCAGCGAGACCGGCGGGCGGGAAAAGGACAGCTACACCTCGGTCTTCCTCGGCCCGAACTGAACCAGGAGTCGTCATGACCACGCCCGGCCGCCACCGTCCTCTGCGCATCGGCATCGTCACCGTGTCGGACCGCGCCAGCCGCGGCGTGTACGAGGACAAGGGCGGCCCGGCGATCCGGGAGGAGCTGACGCGCATCGTCGCCAACGCCTGGGAACCGGTGGTGCGCGTCATCCCCGACGAGCTGGAGGTGATCGCCGCCACCCTGGCCGAGCTGTGCGACGCGGAAGGCTGCGATCTGGTGGTGACCACCGGCGGCACCGGCCCCGCCCCGCGCGACGTGACGCCGGAGGCGACCGAGCAGGTCTGCATCAAGATGATGCCGGGCTTCGGCGAGCTGATGCGCAAGGTCAGCCTGGAGGTGGTGCCCACCGCCATCCTGTCGCGCCAGACCGCCGGCATCCGCGGCACCAGCCTGATCGTCAACCTGCCCGGCAAGCCGTCGGCCATCCACGACTGCCTGATGGCGGTGTTCCCGGCGATTCCCTACTGCCTCGACCTGATCGGCGGGGCGTGGATCGACACGGATCCGGACGTGTGCACGGCCTTTCGGCCGAAATCGTGATTTCTGCTTAAATTTTATCCATTCCGCGCGGTTGTTCGTTGACGTACGCGATCGCTGAGGTAACCATCCGTTCGTGCTATTCCCTTGCACCCGCAGGGACATGAAACGATGGGACCGTCGATGAGCTTTCGCCTTTCCAACTGGCCGCTGCGCCGTCAGGTCTTCGCCGCGCTGGGCGTGGCGATCGTGGCTCTGGTCACGCTGTCGGCCTGGGTGGTGGCGGAGCGCTGGCGCGAGATGACGGCGATCTCCCACCTGCGCACGCTGGTCGACGCCACCACCGCCATCGGCACCCTGTCCCACGAGCTGCAGAAGGAACGCGGCGCCAGCGCCCTTTACCTGGGCAGCGGCGGCAAGCAGTTCCGCGCCGAGCTGGACGAGCAGCGCCGCACCTCCGACAGCGCGGCCGAGGCGCTGGCCAAGGCCCTGCCCCCCTTGCGCGGGCAGCCGGCGTTCAAGGACTTCCTGGGCGCCATCGCCGACGCCGAGGCGCAGCTGGGCGTGCTGCGCGACCGGCGCGGCGACATCGACCGGCTGGCGCTGAAGGGGCCGGACTCCTTCGCCTTCTACACCCGCCTGATCCTCGGCCTGCTCGATTCGACCTACGTGGTCAGCCGCATCACCGACGACGCCGACCTGAAGAACCACGTCTTCGCCTATGCCACCTTCATGCAGGGCAAGGAGCGCGCGGGGCAGGAGCGCGCCACCGGATCGGGCGGCTTCGCGGCGGGCAAGTTCGACGCCGCGCTGTACCAGCGCCTGACCGGCCTGATCGCCGCGCAGGACACCTATTTCTCCGTCTTCCGCGGCATCGCCTCGCCCGCCGCCATCGGCCTGTTCCGCGACCGCGCCGAGGGCCGCGCGCTGGCCGACGTGGCCGACCTGCGCAGGCTGGCGCTGGACGCCGGCATCGGCGGCGACCTGAAGGGCACGCCCGCCCCGACGTGGTTCAAGCTGACCACCGCCCGCATCGACGAGATGAAGACGGTGGAGGACCGCCTCGCCGCCGACCTGCAGGCGGCGGCCAAGCGCAAGGCCGACGGCGCCACCACCGAGTTCGCGCTGGCGCTCGCCCTGGCGATCGGCGGATCGGCGCTGGCGCTGCTGGTCGGGCTGGCGATCGTGCGTTCCATCACCCGCGCCATCGGCGGCCTGACCGAGGCGACGGAGCGCATCGCGTCCGGCGACGTGCAGGTCGCCATCCCCGGCGACGACCGCGGCGACGAGGTGGGCGCGCTGGCCCGCGCCATCCACCACATCCGCAACGCCGGCGTGGCCGCCATGCGGATCAAGACCGCGCTCGACAATGTCTCGGCCAACACCATGATGGCCGACACCGAGGGCAAGGTGATCTACATGAATCGCGCGGCGGCCGAGATGTTCCGCCGCGCCGGGGACGACATCCGCAAGCAGATCCCGCACTTCAAGGCGGACGCGCTCCTGGGGTCCAGCATCGATCTCTGGCACAAGAACCCGGGTATGCAGCGCGACCTGTTGGCCCACCTGACCGGCGCCCACACGGCGCGCATCCAGGTGGGCGTGCGCACCTTCGCCCTGGTCGCCACCCCGGTGCGCGACGAGAGCGGCGAGCGGCACGGCACCGTCGTGGAATGGCGCGACATGACGCAGGAGCTGCAGATCCAGGAGGAGGTGGCGACCATGGTGCGCGCAGCATCCGAGGGCGACTTCACCAAGCGCGTCGACCTCGCCGGCAAGGACGGCTTCATGCTGGATCTGGCGCGCAACATGAACGCCCTGTCGGAGACCTCCGCCCACTCGCTGCGCGGCGTCGTGGAGTTCCTGGAGGCGCTGGCCGAGGGCGACCTGACGCGCCGCATCACCGGCGACCATCGCGGCATGTTCGGCCGCATCCAGACCGACGCCAACCGCACCGCCGAACGGCTGGGCGACATCGTCTCGCGCATCGTCGCGGCGGCCGATACCATCGGCACCGCGTCGCAGGAGATCTCGCTCGGCTCCTCCGACCTTGCCGACCGCACGGAGCAGCAGGCCAGCAGCCTGGAGCAGACGGCGGCCAGCATGGAGGAGCTGGCGGCCACCGTCCGCTCCAACGCCGACAACGCCCAGCGCGCCAACGGCATGGCCAACGACGCCCAGCGCGCCGCCGAAAGCGGCGGCGGGGTGGCCGGCTCCGCCATCGAGGCGATGAAGCGCATCGAGGACGCCAGCCGCAAGATCACCGACATCATCGGCGTCATCGACGAGATCGCCTTCCAGACCAACCTGCTGGCCCTCAACGCCGCCGTCGAGGCCGCCCGTGCGGGCGACGCCGGCCGCGGCTTCGCGGTGGTGGCGCAGGAGGTGCGGCAGCTGGCGCAACGTTCCGCCCAGGCGTCGAAGGAGATCAAGACGCTGATCCTGGCCAGCGACGGCCAGGTGAAGGACGGCGTCGACCTCGTGCGCCGAGCCGGCGACGCGCTGGGGGGCATCGTGTCCGGGGTGCGCGAGGTGGCGAGCCTCATCTCCGAAATGGCCTCGGCGTCCAGCGAACAGGCCTCGGCGCTGGACGAGATCAACGCCACCGTGGCGCAGATGGACGAGATGACCCAGAAGAACGCCGCCCTGGTGGAGGAGACGACGGCCGCCGCGCAGTCGCTGGCCGGCCAGGCCCACGACCTGCGCGAACTGGTGTCCTTCTTCCGGCGGGTGGGGTGATAGTAAGAGTTTTTTGAGACACGGATGAACACGGATGCAAGCACGGATGAACACAGATGAATTTTGATCCGTGTTCATCCGTGCTTGCATCCGTGTTCATCCGTGTCTCTAGTCCTCCATCGCCTCGGAGTTTGATCGCGGTCAAAGAGCGCCGGCCGCATCCGTGATGGGATCCCCGTTGCATCTCACAGGGATCTCGGAACGATGAGCATGAGCGCCACCGGCAGCAGCCCCCGCATCCACCTGCCCCTGCTGGTATCCTACGGCTTCCGGCCGTTCTTCCTGTTCGCCGGGGTGTCGGCCTTCGGCCTCGTCGCGGCGTGGCTGGCCGTGCTGGCGCACGGCACGTGGCCGGCCGGCCCGATCGCACCGGCGCACTGGCACGCGCACGAGATGCTGTTCGGCTTCACGGCATCCGCCATCGCCGGCTTCCTGCTGACCGCCGTGCCCAGCTGGACCGGGACGACGGCGCGCAGCGGCTGGTGGCTCGGCGTGCTGGTCGGGCTGTGGCTGGCCGGGCGCGCCGTGGTATTCCCCGGCCTCGGCGTGCCGCCGGTCGCCGCTGCCTTGATCGATCTTGCCTTCTTCCCGATGCTGGGCGTGGCGCTGGCAGCGCCGCTGATCAAGGCGGGCAAGGCGCGCAACACCGCCTTCCTCGGCCTGCTGGCGCTCCTGGGCACGGCCAACCTGCTGTTCCACCTGGAATGGCTGGGCGTGCTGGGCAACGGCGTGAAGCAGGGCGAGGCGCTGGGCATCGGCGTGGTGCTGATGATGATCGCCGTGGTCGGCGGCCGCATCATCCCCGCCTTCACCCGCAACGCGCTCGCCATGCAGGGGATCAAGGCCGAGGTGTCGTCGGTGCAGACGCTGGAGTACGTGGTGCTGGGCTCCACGCTGCTGATGATCCCGGCCGACCTGATCCTGCCGGGCAGCGTGGTCGCGGGCCTGCTGGCGCTGGTGGCGGCTGTGGCGCACGGGCTGCGGCTGGCGCGCTGGCAGGGGCTGAAGACGCTGGACCAGCCGATCGTCTGGGTGCTGCACGCCGGCTATGCCTGGGTGCCGGTCGGGCTGGCGCTGAAAGCGGCGGCGCTGCTGGGCGGCTTCGTGGCGGAGACGGCGTGGCTGCACGCCATCACCACCGGCGCCTTCGCCACCATGATCCTGGCGGTGATGACGCGCGCCTCGCTGGGCCACACCGGCCGTCCGCTGGTGGTGGGCAAGCCCATCGCCTGGGCCTACCGCCTGCTGATCGTCGCCGCCGCGGCGCGCGTGCTGGCGGCGGAGGTGGACGCGCTGTACTGGCCGCTGCTCGACCTCGCCGGGCTGGCGTGGCTGGCGACGTTCGCGATCTATCTGGCGGTCTACGCCCCGATCCTGCTGAGCCCGCGCGCCGACGGCCGGCCGGGCTGAGAGCGCGGCGGCGCCGCGCCTGCCCCACCCTCGCCACGCCGCCGTCCTGCTGTTCAGATGTCGTAGGAGTGGATGCCGCACTCGGTCTTGGCGAGGCCGGCCCAGCGGCCGGAGCGCGGGTCGGCGCCGGGGGCGACGCGCTCGGTGCAGGTGTAGCAGCCGATGGACAGGAAGCCGTCCTCCTCCAGCGGGTGGCGCGGCAGGTCGCGGCGCTCGAACTCGGCGTCCAGGCGGGCGCGGTCCCAGGTGGCCAGCGGGTTGACCTTCACCTTGCCGTCCTGCGTCTCGAACAGCGGCAGTGCGGCGCGGGTGGAGGCCTGGAAACGCTTGCGGCCGGTGATCCAGGCGCCGAAGCCCTCCATCGCCGTGCGCAGCGGCACCGTCTTGCGCAGGTGGCAGCAGGCGTCGGGGGCGCGCTGCCACAGCATGCCGTCGCCGTCGGCCTCCGCCACGTCCACCGCCGCGGGCCCGATGGTCCGCACGTCGGTCAGGCCCAGCCGGGTCACGAGCTGGTCGCGGTAGCGCAGCGTCTCGCCGAACAGCTTGCCGGTGTTGATGAAGACCACGGGCACCGACGGGTCGGCCTCCGCCGCCAGCGCCAGCAGCACCGCCGATTCCGTCCCGAAGGACGACACCAGCGCGATGCGCCCCGGAAACGCCTCGCCGATCACGGCGCTGAGCAGCCCCACCCCGTCGAGATGGCCGTAGCGTTCCGTGAGGTCGGCGACCGTGGGGACGGTCAGCGGGGCGTCAGCGGTTTGGAGGGTTCCGTCGTACATGGCCAGCCTTTTTACATCACACATTATGTGTTTTGCGTTGATTGGACACTAGCAGCCAGCCAAGCTTGTTGCAATGCATTTACATTCTCTACTTGTATAATAGGGAATAGAACTTCGTTTTTTGGTGTTGAAATGCCCGCCACCAAGCTGTTAAATGACAACAAATGCGCAGTTATACATTTGCGCAGCGTGGAAAGTGGCGCGTCCGAGCATCGGGAGAGCAGGCATGGAGTTGAAGGCGATCACCGCGAACCGGCTGCGCGACGGTGCCGTCGTCTGGCTGGGGCCGCAGGGCGACTGGGTCGAGCGCGTGGAGCTGGCGGCCGCCTTTGACGACGCCGCGGCCAAGGTTGCGCTCGCCGAGGCCGAGAAATCGGCGGCGGCCAACGTGGTGGTCGGCGTCTACGCCTTCGAGGTGGAGGTGGTGGACGGCGTGCCGAAGCCGCTGCGCCAGCGCGAGCGCATCCGCGCCCAGGGCCCCAGCATCCGCACCGACGTCGGCAAGCAGGCCGACGCGCTCGACCGCGCCGCCTGAGATCACGGGCCAGAGAACAAAGGCATTCCATGACCTACCTCGCCCCCAAGCGTCACGCCGGCGTCTACCGCTATGACGAGATCGACCGCCAGTTCCTGAACGAGCGCGTCGCCGAATACCGCGGGCAGGTCGCCCGCCGCCTGTCCGGCGCCCTGACGGAGGACGAGTTCAAGCCGCTGCGGCTGATGAACGGACTCTATCTGCAGCTGCACGCCTACATGCTGCGCATCGCCATCCCCTACGGCGCGCTGGCCACCCACCAGCTGCGCGGGCTGGCGCGCATCGGCCGGCGCTGGGACAAGGGCTACGGCCACTTCACCACGCGCCAGAACCTGCAGTTCCACTGGATCCGCCTGGAAGACACGCCGGAGATCATGGCCGAACTGGCGGCCATCGACATGCACGCCATCCAGACCAGCGGCAACTGCATCCGCAACGTCACCACCGACCAGTTCGCCGGCGCCGCCCCGGACGAGGTGGTGGACCCGCGCGTGTATGCCGAGATCCTGCGGCAGTGGTCGACGATCCACCCGGAATTCACCTACCTGCCGCGCAAGTTCAAGATCGCCATCACCGGCAGCGCCAACGACCGCGCCGCCATCCGCGTGCACGACGTGGGCCTGCTGGCCAAGAGGAACGAGGCGGGCGAGATCGGTTTCGCCGTCTACGTCGGCGGCGGCCTGGGCCGCACGCCGTACCTGGGCGTCAAGGTCAGCGACTGGGTGGGCGAACAGGACCTGATCGCCTACCTGGAAGCCATCCTGCGCGTCTACAACCAGTTCGGCCGGCGCGACAACCTGTACAAGGCGCGCATCAAGATCCTGGTGCACCAGGGCGGCAAGCAGAAGTTCATCGACAACGTGGAGGCGGAGTTCGCCCGCATCCGCGGCCCGAAGTACCGCCTGGACCCGGCCATCGTCGAGGCGATCGAGCGCAACTTCGCCCCGCCCCCGTTCGAGGAGCTGCCGCCGTATTCGGAGGCGTTCGACCGCGCGAAGCGCGAGGACGCCGCCTTCGCCGTGTGGGCGCGCAACAGCGTGCGCGACCATCGGGCGCCGGGCTACGCCAGCGTCACCATCTCGCTGAAGCCGATCGGCGGCGTCACCGGCGACATCACGTCCGACCAGATGGACACCGTCGCCGACCTCGCCGACCGCTACAGCTTCGGCGAGGTGCGGGTGACGCACGAGCAGAACCTCGTCCTTGCCCACGTGCGCCAGGACGATTTGTTCGACCTGTGGAAGGCGCTGGACGCCGCCGGCCTCGGCACGCCCAACGCCGGGCTGATCACCGACCTGATCACCTGCCCCGGCCTGGACTACTGCTCGCTCGCCAACGCGCGCTCCATCCCCATCGGGCAGGAGATCCAGAAGCGCTTCGCCGACCAGCAGCGCCAGCAGGATATCGGCGACCTGAAGATCAAGATGAGCGGCTGCATCAACGCCTGCGGCCACCACCACCTGGGCGCCATCGGCATCCTGGGCGTGGATAAGAAGGGCGAGGAGTTCTACCAGATCACGCTGGGCGGCAACGCGGAGCTGGACGGCGCCATCGGCGACATCGTCGGCGCCGCCCTGCCGCCGGACGAGGCGGTGGACGCGGTGGAGAGCATCGTCGACCTGTACCTGGAGCGCCGCCAGCCGGGCGAACGCTTCCTCGACACGCTGGCCCGCATCGGCATGGGGCCGTTCAAGGAGAAGCTCTATGGCGCTGCTTAAGGAAGGCCAACCGGCGGAAGACACCTGGACGCACGTCACCGACGACGCCCCGGTGCCCGCCAACGGCGCCATCACCGTCAGCGCCGCCCGCTGGGCGAAGGAGCGCCAGGAGCTGGCCGGCCGCAGCGCGCCGCTGGGCGTGCGGCTGGGCAGCGCCGACAGGCCCGAGTCGGTGGCGGCCGACCTCGGCCGCTTCGCGCTGGTGACCGTCGACTTCCCGAAGTTCCGCGACGGCCGCGGCTTCACCACGGCGCGGACCCTGCGCGAGCATTACGGCCACACCGGCGAGATCCGCGCCATCGGCCACGTGCTGCCCGACCAGTACCAGATGCTGCGCCGCTGCGGCTTCGATTCGGTGGTGGTGCCGGAGGGTGCCGACCTCGCCGTCTGGGCCGCCGCGCACACGCAGTACACCGTGGCCTATCAGGCCGCCGTGGGCGACGAAGGCGGCCCGCTCTCCCTGCTGCGCCGCCGCTTCGCCAAGGCGGGGTGACCTGCCCCCACCGCATACCCGCCCCTCATAGCCGCCCCTCATAGCCATTGATAAAAATCAATGGATCGCTAAATTAGCTGAAGCGAATAATGCACGTGCTAAGGGGCGGGGCGACATGGAGAACTTCACACCCATCGCGGCGCTGGCCGGCGGCGCGCTGATCGGCCTGTCGGCGGCGCTGCTGCTGGTGCTGAACGGGCGCGTGGCCGGCATCAGCGGCATCCTGGGCGGACTGCTGGCGCCGGAGCGCGGCGAGACCGCGTGGCGGCTGGCCTTCCTGGCCGGCCTGCTGGCGGCACCCCTGGCCTACGCCGCGCTGGGCGGAACGCTGCCGGAGGTGCGGACGGACGCCTCCACCGGATTGCTGGTGGCCGGCGGACTGCTGGTCGGCTTCGGCACGCGCCTGGGCTCCGGCTGCACCAGCGGGCACGGAGTGTGCGGGCTGGCGCGGCTGTCGCCGCGTTCGCTGGCCGCGACGGGCGTGTTCATGGCGACGGCGGTGGCGACCGTGTTCGCCGCGCGCCATCTGGCCGGCTGACGGCAAGGGGGACGAGCCATGGGCATCGTGATCTCCGCCTTCGCCGCCGGCCTGCTGTTCGGCCTGGGCCTGCTGGTGTCGGGCATGGCGGACCCGGCCAAGGTGCTGGCCTTCCTCGACCTGTCCGGCAACTGGGACCCCAGCCTCGCCTTCGTCATGGGCGGCGCGGTCGCCGTGTCGGCGTTGGGCTACCGCTTGGCGGTGGGACGCGGCGCCGCCGTGCTGGACGGCCCCCTGAAGCTGCCGGAACGGCGCGACCTGGACGGCCGGCTGATCGGCGGGTCGGCGCTGTTCGGCGTGGGCTGGGGGCTGGTCGGCCTGTGCCCCGGACCGGCCATCGTGGGCTTGGCGCTGGGTACCAAACCGGTGCTGGTGTTCGTCGCGGCGATGCTGGCGGGCATGGCGGCTTACCGCCTGATCGGCCACCTGTTTGCCCAGCCAAGGCACAGCTTCGCCGACTGATCGGGGTGGCCCGCCCGCGCGGCCGGAAATTTTGGTCCGGCGCGCGGACAAGGCGACAAACAGGATTGAATTGCCCGCCGATCCGGGTCATCTTTGTGTAGCCGCGCCCAGGGTGTTGGAGTGCGGCGCTTCACTTCAGACGAGACCGTTTATGTTCGACCGCCCGCAGCGCAACGCCTTCCGCGCTCCCGAGATCACCCATCGCAACATCCGCGCCACCGTCAAGTGGTTCAACCCGACCAAGGGTTTCGGCTTTGTGACGCCGGAAGACGGTTCGCCGGACGCGTTCCTCCACTCGACCGTGCTTCAGTTCTCCGGGCATGATGCGCTGGCGGACGGCACCACCATCGTGTGCGACCTGTCGCGCGGCCCGAAGGGCCCGCAGGTCGCCAACATCCACTCCGTGGACACCTCCACCGCCGCCCCGGGCCGCCCGCAGCGCGCCCCGCGCGACAGCGGCGGCTGGGGCGACCACGGCGGCGGTGCGACCGAGACGGTCGAAGGCACCGTGAAGTGGTTCAACGTCACCAAGGGCTTCGGCTTCATCGCCCCGGTCTCCGGCGGTAAGGACATCTTCGTCCACATCCGCGCCCTGGAGAAGTCGGGTCTCGATGGTCTGGCCGACGGCGAGCAGGTGCGCGTCACCGTGCGCCAGGGCGCCAAGGGTCCCGAGGCCGAGCGCGTCGAAGTCGTCTAAGACACTTCGCTGCGGTCAGAGACGTCGGAAAGCCGTCCCGAGTAATCGGGACGGCTTTTTGCGTCCTGGTGATGGGCTTTCAGCGTTGGGTTTTCGGCTTTGGCCTCAACCCAACCTACGAAGGCTCCGTAGGGGTGGCTCCGTAGGTTGGGTTGAGCCGCAGGCGAAAACCCAACGCCGCACCTTACCCCGGCATGGGCAGGCCGCCGGCCTCGACGATGAAGCGGATGATCTCGTCCAAACCTTGCCCGCTCTTCAGGTTCGAGAACAGGAACGGCCGCTCGCCCCGCATCTTCTTGGCGTCGCGGTCCATCACCTCCAGACTGGCGCCGACCAGCGGGGCAAGGTCGATCTTGTTGATCACCAGGAGGTCGGAGCGGGTGATGCCCGGCCCGCCCTTGCGCGGGATCTTGTCGCCGGCCGACACGTCGATGACGTAGATCGTGATGTCCGCCAGCTCCGGCGAGAAGGTGGCGGCCAGGTTGTCGCCGCCCGATTCGATGAAGATCAGATCCAGGTAGGGGAACTTCTTCACCATCGCGTCGACGGCGGCGAGGTTGATGGACGCGTCCTCGCGAATCGCCGTGTGCGGGCAGCCGCCGGTCTCCACGCCCATGATGCGCTCCGGCTCCAGCGCGCCGGAGCGGGTGAGGAACTGCGCGTCCTCCTTGGTGTAGATGTCGTTGGTGATGGCGGCGACTTCCCAACCTTCGCGCATGCGCTTGCACAGCGCGTCGGTCAGCGCCGTCTTGCCGGAGCCGACGGGGCCGCCGATGCCGACGCGCAGGGGGCCGGAGTGGCTCTTGGTGATGGGCGTGATGCTCATGAGCGGAACAACCTCGTGTACTGCGTTTCGTGGGTCATGGAGGTCCAGTCGACCATCGGCGCGGCCGAGCCGAGGTCGTCGAGGGAAGCCGTGAGCGCGCGGTCGGCGCAGCGCGCCGCGACGGGCTCCAGCGCCGCCAGCGCGCGCTGCCCGTCCGTCTGGCCGAGCGGCACGAGGCGCACGCCGGCCGACACCAGATTGGCCGCCACCGCGTGCAGGAACCCGGCCAGCGCCTGGGGGAGCGGGATGCCGGCCAGCGCCGCGCACAGCGCCACGGCGACGGCGTGCGCAGGGGGGCGCTGTTCGCTGTCGATGAGGGCGGTCCAGCGCTCCAGCCCCGGCAACGGCCACGCAGCGGCAACGGTGGACAGGAAGGCGGTGCCCTGGGCGGAGGATTCCAGCGCCGTCTCGCGGCTGGCGCGCATGGCGTCGGCGCGCTCCAGCGCCCACAGGAAGGCGGGTTCGTCGCCGGCCTCCACCGCGCGGTAGGCCATCGCGAACAGCAGCGCGTCGCCGCGCCCGGCGCCGTGGTCGAGGATGTGCGCGACCCAGCCGGTCAACGTCGCGCGGTCGCGGACGAGGCCCGCCTCCACGGCCATTTCCACACCGTGCGAATAGGTGTAGCCGCCGATCGGGAACGACGGGCTGAGCCACGCGAGGAGGCGGAGCAGACTGCTCTCTCCCGCCCCGGGAGAGGGTGGCCGCGAAGCGGCCGGGTGAGGGTCAGCGCAAGGATCCGTGGCTTTGCCCTCACCCGGCGCCTGCGGCGCCACCCTCTCCCGGGGCGGGAGAGGGTTGGGAGGCCGCTCAATGCTCATGCCCACCCCCGTGGTGGTGATGCCCCCCACCCCCGCCGCTGTACGCCCCGCTCTCCGGCGTGAAGGGCGCCATCACCTCGTGCACGTGGGCGCCCAGGCCGTGCAGCATGTCGACGATCACGTGGTCCCAGCGCAGGCGCACCACGCCGGGGCCGAACTCCACCGGCAGGTGGCGGTTGCCCAGGTGCCACGCGATGCGGGCCAGTTCGCCCTCGCCGTGGCAGTGCACCTCGGCCAGCCGCTCGGGCGCCGCCTTCACCCGCAGCCAGCCGCCGCCCTCCAGCTCCAGCCCATCGCCGTCGTTCAGCACCTGCGCGCGGGCGAGGTCGAGCAGGAAGGGCTCGCCCGCGTCGTCGGCCAGCCGCACCCGGCGGCGGAAGCGGTCGTCGAAGGCCAGCGTCACCGTGCCGGCCGCCTGCGCCTCGGGCCAGGAGCCGGCGGGGTGCGCGTGGGTCGCTCGTCTCATCACCACCCTCAGAACAGGAAGTAGCGCTGCGCCATGGGCAGCACCTTGGCGGGTTCGCAGATCAGCAGCTCGCCGTCGGCGCGCACCTCGTAGGTCTCGGGATCGACCTCGATATGCGGGGTGGCGTCGTTGTGGATCATGCTGGCCTTGTTGACGGTGCGGCAGCCGGACACGGCCAGGAGTTGCCGCTGCAGCCCCAGCGAATCGCCCACCCCGGCCTCCAGCGCCGCGGCGCTGACGAAGGTGACGGAGCTGGCCGGCATGGCGCGGCCGAAGGCGCCGAACATCGGGCGGTAGTGCACGGGCTGCGGCGTGGGGATGGAGGCGTTGGGGTCGCCCATGGGGGCGGCGGCGATGGTGCCGCACTTCAGCACCATGTCCGGCTTCACGCCGAAGAAGGCCGGCGACCACACCACGAGGTCGGCCAGCTTGCCCACCTCCACCGAGCCGACGTGCCGCGCGATGCCGTGCGCCAGCGCCGGGTTGATGGTGTATTTGGCGACGTACCGCTTGGCGCGCAGATTGTCGTTGTCGCCGGTCTCGCCTGGCAGGCGGCCGCGCTGCACCTTCATCTTGTGCGCCGTCTGCCAGGTGCGGATCACCACCTCCCCCACCCGGCCCATGGCCTGGCTGTCGCTGGACAGCATGGAGAAGACGCCCAGGTCGTGCAGGATGTCCTCCGCCGCGATGGTTTCGCGCCGGATGCGGCTTTCGGCGAAGGCGACGTCCTCCGGGATGCGCGGGCTGAGGTGGTGGCAGACCATCAGCATGTCCAGGTGCTCGTCCACCGTGTTCACGGTGAAGGGGCGCGTGGGGTTGGTGGAGCTGGGCAGCACGTTGGGCAGGCCCGCCACCTTGATGATGTCCGGCGCGTGGCCGCCGCCCGCCCCTTCCGTGTGGAAGGCGTGGATGGTGCGGCCCTTGAACGCCGCGATGGTGTTCTCGACGAAGCCGGATTCGTTCAGCGTGTCGGTGTGGATGGCGACCTGCACATCCATGGCGTCGGCCACGGTCAGGCAGGTGTCGATGGCCTTGGGCGTGGTGCCCCAGTCCTCGTGCAGCTTCATGCCGCAGGCGCCGGCGTGCACCTGCTCGATCAGCGCGTCGGGGCGGCTGGCGTTGCCCTTGCCGAAGAAGCCCAGGTTGATGGGCAGCCCTTCGGCCGCCTGGAGCATGCGCGCCATGTGCCAGGGGCCGGGCGTGCAGGTGGTGGCGTTGGTGCCGGCCGCCGGCCCCGTGCCGCCGCCCAGCATGGTGGTGACGCCGCTGTACAGCGCCTCGTCCACCTGCTGCGGGCAGATGAAGTGGATGTGGCTGTCGATGCCGCCGGCGGTGACGATCTTGCCCTCGCCCGCGATCACCTCCGTGCCCGGCCCGATGACGATGGTGACGCCGGGCTGCACGTCCGGGTTGCCGGCCTTGCCGATGCCGGCAATCCGCCCGTCCTTCAGGCCGATGTCGGCCTTGACGATGCCCCAGTGGTCGAGGATCAGCGCGTTGGTGATGACGGTGTCGACGGCGCCCTCGGCGCGCGTGGCCTGGGACTGGCCCATGCCGTCGCGGATCACCTTGCCGCCGCCGAACTTCACCTCCTCGCCGTACACGGTGTGGTCGGCCTCGACCTCGACGATCAGGTCGGTGTCGGCGAGGCGGACCCGGTCGCCCACGGTGGGGCCGTAGTGCGCGGCATACTCGGCGCGCTCGATGCGATGAGCCATGGTCTGGTCCCCCCTTACAGAGCGCCTTCGATCTTGCCGTTGAAGCCGTGCACCACGCGTTTGCCGGTGTAGGCGACGAGCGTGACGGTGCGCGTCTGCCCCGGCTCGAACCGCACGGCGGTGCCGGCCGGGATGTCCAGGCGCATGCCGCGCGCCTGCGCGCGGTCGAAGCTCAACGCCTCGTTGGCCTCGAAGAAATGGTAGTGGGAGCCGACCTGGATCGGCCGGTCGCCGGTGTTGGCGACGTCCAGCGTGACGGTGGGCCGGTCGGCGTTCAGCTCGATCTGGCCGGGCGCGGTGATGATTTCGCCGGGGATCATGGGGCTCACCTCACCGGATCGGGTTGTGGACGGTGACGAGCTTGGTGCCGTCGGGGAAGGTGGCCTCCACCTGGATCTCGTGGATCATCTCGGGGATGCCCTCCATCACCTGCTCGCGGGTCAGGACGGTGGCGCCGTCGCGCATCAGCTCGGCCACCGTCTTGCCGTCGCGCGCCCCCTCGACCACGAAGTCGGTGATCAGCGCCACGGCCTCCGGGTGGTTCAGCTTCACGCCGCGCTCCAGCCGGCGGCGCGCCACCATGGCCGCCATGGCGACCAGCAGCTTGTCCTTCTCGCGCGGTGTCAGGTTCATCCCCGTTCTCCCCTTTCTTGTTCGTACCCTTCGACGTTGGGTTTTCGCTGGCGCTCAACCCAACCTACGGCCCAACCTACGGTGCCGTCGTAGGTTGGGTTGAGGCCAAAGCCGAAAACCCAACGGCAGCCGCCTTACACATGCCACAGCCGCGGCAGCCGCTCCGGCAAGCCGCCGGCCAAGGCGCGGAACGCCGCCCAGACGCGGCCGAAGTCGGTGCGCAGGCGGTGCGCGTCCTTGCCCAACAGGCGCATCACCAGCACTTCTCCCAACACCGTCGCCCCGGCGTGCAGCGCCACCTCGGACAGCATATCGCGGGCGGCGTCCAGGTGCGCGGCGGCGTCGGGACCCACGTACACGATGGTGCCGTAGGCGGTGGCGCCGTCGAAGCCGGCCGGGTGGTCGAGCACCGCCGGAATGTCGCCGTCCAGATGTAGCGCGTCGGCCCACACCAGCCGCCCGTCGCGGCGCACCTCCCAGGCATCGCGCGCCAGGCCGGTGGCGAAGCGCTCGCCGCGCGCGACGCGGCCGAAGACCAGCAGTTCCCCCGCCAGCAGCCGCCCGCTGCCGGCGACGTTCGCGCACGTCGTGCGGCGCAGGCGGGCGCCGTCGAACAGGATGGTCTCCTGCGGCAGCCACTCCAGCCAGCCACCGTCGGCCACCGACAGCGCCACGTCGAAGCGCACGTCGGCCCCGGTGGAGCGGTAGACCTTCTCGGCCGCCTGCGCGGTCACCAGGGCGCTGGCTCCCTCCCCCACCGTCGCCGCGATCTCCAGCCGGTCGCCGCCGACGAGGCCGCCCGACGTGGTCACCACCGTGGCCGTCGGCGGGTCGCCGGTCGCCGGGGTGGGGAACAGCAGGCGCAGCGGGTCGGTGTGGTAGACCGTGCCCAGCCGCGCGCGTTCGAACGCGACCTCGGCGCGGCCGTGGATGGTCAGGCGGTGGGGTATGGATGCCCCCTCCCCATCCCTCCCCCGCTGCGCGGTGGAGGGGGCAGAGCGGCGGAGTTCCCTCTCCCGCGCAGCGGGGGAGGGATAGGGAGGGGGCACGTGACTTGTGTCGGGCACGGTGCGGTCAAACCGTCAGGTGTCGGCGCACCTCGGACTCGACCATGTCCCCGGCCGATCCGGCAAGCACGATCTCGCCCCGATCCATCACCGCGAAGTGGTCGGCGAGGTCGCGGGCGAACTCGAAGTACTGCTCCACCAGCAGGATCGCCATGTCGCCGCGCGCCGCCAGCTTGCGGATCACCTGCTCGATCAGCTTGATGATGGACGGCTGGATGCCCTCCGTCGGTTCGTCCAGGATCAGCAGGCGCGGGCGCGTCACCAGCGCGCGGCCGATGGCCAGCTGCTGCTGCTGCCCGCCCGACAGGTCGCCGCCGCGCCGGTTGAGCATGTCCTTCAGGACCGGGAACAGCTCGAAGATCTCCTCGGGGATGGAACGGTCCTTGCGCGGCAGCGGCGCGAAGCCGGTCTGCAAATTCTCCAGCACGGTCAGCCGCGGGAAGATCTCGCGGCCCTGCGGCACGAAGCCGATGCCGCGCCGCGCGCGCTCCGGCGTGGGCAGCTTGGCGATGTCCTGCCCCTCCCACAAAATGCGGCCCTGGCGCGCCGATTCGAGGCCCATGATGGCGCGCAAGGTGCTGGTCTTGCCCACGCCGTTGCGGCCCAGCAGGCAGGTGACGGCACCCTTGGGTGCGGCCAGCGACACGCCGCGCAGCGCGTGGCTGGCGCCGTAGTAGAGATGCACGTTCTCGACGGTGAGCATCGTTCAGCGCCCCAGATAGACTTCGATCACGCGGTGGTCCTGCTGCACCGTCTCCAGCGAGCCTTCGGCGAGC
>NZ_DASPMG010000184.1:0-7167 GCF_035627195.1 Azospirillum sp. | reverse complement strand
GACATCGCACCCGGCTACGACCACATCACCAGCGGCATCGGGGCGGCGATGATCGGCTGGTTCGGCACGGCGATGCTCTGCTACGTCACGCCGAAGGAGCACCTGGGTCTGCCCGACCGCGACGACGTGAAGGTGGGTGTGGTGACCTACAAGATCGCCGCGCACGCCGCCGACCTCGCCAAGGGTCATCCGGCCGCCCGCATCCGCGACGACGCGCTGAGCCGGGCGCGGTTCGAGTTCCGCTGGCGCGACCAGTTCCACCTGTCGCTCGACCCCGAGACGGCCGAGCGCTTCCACGACCAGACCCTGCCGGCCGAGGGGGCGAAGGTCGCGCACTTCTGCTCCATGTGCGGGCCGAAGTTCTGTTCGATGAAGATCACGCAGGAGGTGCGGGACTACGCCAACTCCGGCATGGCCGAGATGGCCGAGACCTTCCGCACCACCGGCGGCGAGATCTACCGGGCGGCGGAGTGATCGATCCTTGATGGCAACGGGAACACACGGATTTCACGGATGTGAACGCGGATTTCACGGATTTTCTTGATTGTGCTTCAGCCGAGGCCGGCAGGAGGGCCGGCGCGCGGCAAGCGTCGCGAAAACCGTGTAATCCGTGCCTCAATCCGTGTAATCCGTGTCTCTTGTTGCCTCCACTGGCCGGACCTTGGGGGGCTACCGCGCCCTGACCGTCATCACGATTCCGGCGGCGATCAGCGCCACGGCGACCAGGACGCCGGCGGTCAGCGGCTCGCCGTAGACGACGGCGCTCTCCAGGAGCGCCGTCACCGGGACGAGGCAGAGGATCTGCCCGGCCTGCGCCGCCGGCATGACGGCCAGCGCCTTCGACCACCACCAGTAGCACAGCGCCGTCCCGATCACCCAGTTGTAGGCCAGCGCCAGCAGCAGCATGGGCGTCCAGTTCACCGACCGGTCCGCCTCCAGCAGCAGGGCGAAGGGCAGGACCGCCGCCGTGCTGACGGCGATCTGCCAGAAGGTCTGCGTCCAGAACGGCGTGCGCCAGCGGTGCCGGCGGTACAGCGTGGCACCCAGCGCCCACGACACGGCCGACGCCACCAGCAGCCCGTTGCCCAGCAGCACGGCTGGGTCGCTCCAGTCCACCAGCGCGGGGTTGAAGAACACCAGAACGCCGGCAAAGGCCAGCAACCCGCCCAGCACGCGCTGGCGCGGCGGCCGTTCCCCGGCGATCAGCACGCCCAGCGGCAGCGCCCACACCTGCATGGTGTAGGCCAGCACCGCCGCGCGGCCGGGCGGCACCACCAGCAGGCCCAAGGAGCTGAGCGACAGCATGGCGGCGATCTGCAGCACGCCGATCAGCGCCATCGGCGCCCGTTCCCCGGCCGGCGGCAGCAGCGGCGAGCGCAGCAGCGGCAGCAGCGCCGCCAGGAACACGGCCGAGCCGCCGAAGCGCAGCAGGTTGAGCGTGAGCGGCCCGACGTCGGGCAGGGCGGCGCGGATGATCAGCCAGTTGGTGCCCCAGAACAGCACCACCGCGGCCAGCTGCGCATAGATTGCCAGCCCCGGCCCGTGCCGCGCGGCGGCGGCCTGATCGGTCATCCCCGGTCCCTCCCATCCTCATCCGGCGGGATGGTAAATCATCGGGCGGACCCGCGAGCCATGCGTGTTGCGCGGGGGTGTCCGGCTCAGCCCTGAGGAGCGAACAGCGCGTCGAGGTCCGGCGTCCATTTGCGCGGCACCATCTCGGTGACGGCGTACTCGGCCAGACCATGGCGATGGAACGGGTCCTGCGCCAATGCGGCCATCAGCGTTTCGCGGGACTCGGCGCGGGCTATGATGACGCCGCCGCTGCGCGGGACCTTGGGGCCTGAAACGAGAAACAGGCCCTCCGCGTAGCCGCGCTCCAGGAAGCGGACGTGTTCGTCCAGATGCGCGTCCACGGCGTCGAGCGGCGCGACGTAGGTCAGGTCGATGATGAACAATCCCGGCATGCGTCTCCCCTCAGCGCGTCAGCATGGCGCTTTCCTTGCCGCTCAGCACGAAGACCTTGGCGTAGGACTTGAGCAGCGCGTCGATCAGCGCCTGCACCTCGGCGCTGCGCATCGCTTTCGGGTGCGCCGGGTCGACGTGCAGGACGCAGCTGTCCGGCGTGTCGTTGAAGGCGGCCAGCGCGTGGATGCGGTCGGGCCGGAACTCCTCGGGGAAGTTTTCGTCCATCAGCCAGAAGCACTGGAAGTTCCGGCAGGACGGCGGCCGCTCCTCGTACACGGTGCAGCCCTTGCCCTGGTCGCACGACGCGCACCAGCGCGCCGACGGCTTCTTCAGCTCGGGCACGCCCATCAGCTTGCAGCACAGCGTGCAGGCGCCGCAGCCGCGCCCGGCCGCTTCGGGGCCGGAGGATTCGATGATGTCGCTCATGCCGGCGGTTCGACCACATCGCCGGGGCCGGCGTCAAACGGAAAGCGGCGGTTTGACGCGGATCAAAGGAGGTGGGAGCGTTTCATATTAGTATGGCTTCATGTGAAGCCCCGGAACGACCGCCATGAGACCGCCAACATGAGACGACCGCCATGAAACGACTCCTGCGCTTCGGTCTCCTGGCCCTCGTCCTCGCCGCGCTGGCCGGGGGCGGCCTCACCATGGCCCGCCTGCGCCCGCTGCCGGTGAGCGTCGCGGTGCCGGAGCGCGCGGTGCCGGTGGAAGTCTACGGCCTGGGCACGGTGGAGGCGCGCATCCGCTCCGCCGTCGGGCTGGAGGTCGGCGGCACGCTGATGGACCTCACGGCCGACCACGGCGACCGTGTGGCGAAGGGCGCCGTGCTCGCCCGCATCGACACCCGCCAGCAGGAGGCTCGCGTGGCCGAGGCCAAGGCCGCCATCGGCCAGGCGCGCGCCAACCGCGAGAAGGCGCAAGCCGCCATCGTCCGGGCGCAGGCGGCGCTGGACAAGCGCCGGCAGAACGACGAACGGCGGCAGGCGCTGCTCGGCAAGGGCAGCGTGTCGGTGGAGGCGGCGCAGGACGCGGCGGCCGACCGCAAGGTGGCTGAGGCCGAGCTGGAGGTCGCCCGCTCCGACCTCGCCGTCGCCGAGGCCGCCGCGGCGGACGCCGGGGCGCGGCTGCAGTACGAGGCGGCGCGGCTGGAGCGCTACACCCTGACCGCCCCCTTCGACGCGCTGGTGGTCGCCCGCCACAAGGAACTGGGCGCCGCCGTCAACCCCGGCGAGCCGCTGTTCACCCTGGTCGATCCCGCCACGATCTGGGCGCTGGTGCACGTGGACGAGGCGCAGGCCGGCGCGCTCGCCGAGGGGCAGGCGGCCACCGTGCGCCTGCGCTCCCTGCCCGGACAGGCGTTCAAGGCCCGCGTCGTCCGCATCGAGCTGGAAAGCGACCGCGTCACCGAGGAGCGCAAGGTCTATCTGAAGTGCGAGGTCTGCCCGCCGCGCGTCTATCTGGCCGAGCAGGTGGAGGCGACCATCGCCGTCGCCACGCTGGACCACGCGCTGCTGGTGCCGCAGACGGCGGTGGAAGGCTTTGACGGCCACGGCGGCACGGTGTGGACGGTGGAGGAGGGGCGGCTCGCCCGGCGCGCCGTGCGCTTCGGCCACCGCACGCTGGACGGCCGGCTGGAGGTGGCCGGCGGCCTGCCGGACGGTGCCCGCGTCGTTGCGGCTCTCCTCCCCGGCCTGCGCGAGGGGCGGCCGGCGGAGGTGGCGCCATGAACCTTGCGCTCCGCGACGTCCGCCACAACCTCGGCCGCTTCCTGCTGACCTGCCTGGGGCTGGGGCTGCTGCTGGGCGTGGTTCTGTCGATGATCGGCATCTACCGCGGGCTGGTGGACGACGCGCTGACGCTGGTGCGCGTCCCCGCCGCCGACCTGTGGATCGTGCAGTCCGGCACGCGCGGCCCCTTCGCCGAGGCGTCGCGCATCCCCGGCGACGTGCGGGAGATGGCGGCGCGGCTGCACGGCGTGGCCGACGCCGGCTCCATGACCTTCCAGACGGCGGAGACCGAGCATCGCGGCCGGGCGCTGCGCCTGTACGTCGTCGGGTTCGAACCGGGGCGGCCCGGCGGTCCGGCGCGGCTGGCGACCGGGCGGCCGATCACCCGCGGCCATTACGAGCTGATCGCCGACGCCCGCACCGGCCTGGACCTGGGCGAGCGGGTGCGGCTGGGTCGCGACGACTACACGGTGGTCGGCCTGACCCGCAACCAAGTGGCGTCCGGCGGCGACCCGGTGGTGTACGTGACGCTCCTCGACAGCCAGCGCCTGCAGTTCCAGCTCGATCCCCCGGCGGCGCGGCGCGAGCTGGCGCGCGGCGCCAAGCCGGCCGGCACCGACACCGTCAACGCCGTCGTCGCCCGCGTCCTGCCCGGCGTGCCGGTGGAGCGCGTGGCGGGAGAGGTGCTGCGCTGGAAGCACCTCGCCGCCGTCACGCAGGAGGGGCAGGAGGTGCTGCTGCTCCAGTCGGTGGTGGAGAAGGCGCGGCGGCAGATCGGCCTGTTCACCGGCATCCTGATGACCGTGTCGGCGGTGGTGATTGCGCTGATCCTCTACACGCTGACCATGGACAAGGTGAAGGAGATCGCCACGCTGAAGCTGATCGGGGCGAGCGACCGCACCATCGTCGGGCTGATCGTGCAGCAGGCCCTGGCCATGGGCGTGATCGGCTGGAGCTTCGGCGCGCTGCTCATCCTGCTGGTCAAGGACGTCTTCCCGCGCCGCGTCGTGCTGCTGCCGGAGGACGCCGGGCTGCTGGCGCTGGCTGTGCTGGCGGTGTGCATCGTCGCCAGCGGCCTGGGCGTGCGCCTCGCCCTCAAGGTCGATCCCGCCACCGCGCTGGGGGGCTGAGATGGCGCTCTTTCCGAACGATGGGCCTCTTGTCGAACTGACTGGCGTCGCCAAGACCTACGGCAGCGGCGACGCCGCCGTGCACGCGCTGAAGGACACCGACCTCGCCGTGTACCCCGGCGAGGTGGTCGGCTTGTTGGGTCCCAGCGGGTCGGGCAAGACGACGCTGCTGAACCTCGTGGGTTGCATCGTCGAGCCGACGCGCGGGCGCATGGCGCTGGACGGCGAGGCGGTGTTCGAGGACGGCCGCTGGCTGCGCCCCGACCTGCGCGCGCTGCGGCTGGAGAAGCTGGGCTTCATCTTCCAGTTCCACAACCTGCTGCCGTTCCTGACGGCCGGCGAGAACGTCGCCGTCGTCCTCGACCTCGCCGGGGCCTCACGAACGGCGGCGCAGGCCCGCGCGCGCGAATTGCTGGACTATCTCCAGGTCGGCCACCGCTTCGATGCCTATCCCGCCAAGCTGTCGGGCGGCGAGGCGCAGCGCGTCGCCATCGCCCGCGCCCTCGCCAACCGCCCGCGCATCATCCTGGCCGACGAGCCGACGGCCGCGCTCGATTCCGAACGCGCCGGCATCGTGCTGGACCTGCTGCGGACGGTGGCGGTGGAACAGCGCGCGGCGATCCTGGTCGTCAGCCACGACGAGAAGATCTTCAACCGCTTCGACCGCATGGTGATGCTACGGGACGGGCGCGTGGTGGAGGCAGAGCATACCATAGCATGAAGATAGGTGCGACAATGCATCTCTTGCGCGCTTACATCGAATTTGTCAGATACAAGGCTGAACTTGCATTTAGAGGTTATTATGACATTTCGCGTCCGGCGAAACGATATCGAAGAAGTAATTCTCTCTGGTGCAGCTGCCGCATTTCGTGACTACGAAGAGTTGAGCGGTGGTCATTGGCTGGACATGGCTCCTGAGTCTTTTATACAGTCCAGAATCGCCCAAGAATTTCGTGCTTTGCAGGGAGATGGAAATCGGCTTTATGTTACTCTCGAAGCATCACCGAAAAAGATTGAAGCGGACTGCGGTCGGCGGCCTGATCGTCGCCGCGTAAAAATGAGAGAAAATCAGCGCTTAGATATCTTGGTTTGGCACAAAAATGGTGCTCGGCCCCGTGCGGCAATCGAAATTAAGAAATCGGCGGAACTGACGTTGAGTCTGCGTTCGGACGCCAAGAGGCTTAGGCAATGGTGCCGTGGCAATAATCCGTTGATGGATTCTGGTTATCTTGTCGTTTATACGTCGGCAAAATGCGGGGATGTTCGACCGACGATCAACAAAAGATTCAATAGAATCGCAGATGCGACTGACGCCGATTATTGGCGTAGCATAGGTCCGTCGGAGCCGACTGATGAGGGTTGGGCTTGGGACGTCGCGTTCTTTGCATATAGGGCGATGGCGCCGGCCTGAGCCTACTCCGCGGCGGGCGGGCGCTGCATGCGGCCGGCCAGGGCGAGCTGCAGGATCTTCGACTGCTCCTCGATCCGCCCCTCCATCTTGGAGAGTTGGATCAGCGACGAGACCAGGGAGTTGAAGCGGCTTTCGGAATGGTCGTCGACCGTGGCGATCTGCTTGGTCAGCCGCTCCTCAAGCTCGCGCAGGTCTTCCTTGACCTTGTTCCGCAGCTCCTTGAGGTCGTCCTTGACCTCGGCCCGCAGCTCCTTGAGGTCACCCTTGACCTCGGCGCGCAACTCCTTGAGGTCTTCCTTCGTCGCCATTCTGGCGCGAATGTCCGTCAGTTCGGCGTTGAGGCTCCGCCCCATCTGTTCGATGGCCGCCAGGATCAGTTCGCTCTTGTCCATGCGCCGACTCCGCCGATAGCGCCGTGATGGTAGCACAACCGGCGCCTCGAGTCACACGCGTCAGATGAAGAACAGCTGCATGCCCAGCCAGCCGACGACGGCCAGCAGCACCAGCATGATCATGGTCGTGGCGATGGCGATGTTGGTCTGGCGGATGCGCCGGCAGCGCGGGCAGGCGGGCTCGACGGCCGGGTAGACCAGATCGCACCTCGGGCACTTCGTCTGGGCGTCACTCACCGCTTCTCTCCGCTCCGTAACTCCTTCGCGCGGCGAAGCTAGCATACCGGCCGGGCTTTTCCAGCCATCGCCCGCTTGTCCCGCGCGGTCCTTGTGGCTATTGTGCCGCCCTCGGAACGCACACCTTTTGTCCGTGCGGTCCGCCGCCGCAAGAGAGAAGCCGAGATGTCCAAGCCGCGCACCCTGTTCGACAAGATCTGGGACAGCCACGTCGTCCACCGCCAGGAGGACGGCACCTGCATCCTCTACATCGACCGCCACCTGGTCCACGAGGTGACCAGCCCGCAGGCGTTCGAGGGGCTGCG
>NZ_DASPMG010000183.1:0-2450 GCF_035627195.1 Azospirillum sp. | reverse complement strand
CGCCACCCGGCGCGCCACTTCCGCCTCCTGACCGCGCAGGGTCTGGACCAGCGGCGAGGCCAGCACATCGCCGATGGCGCCGGGACCGCGCGACGATTTGGCCAGCCCAGCCACCTCGCGGAACTTGGCCTCTGCCGTTTCGCGTTCGGTGCGCGCCACCACGTAGCGGGTGCTGAGTTCGGCCAGTTGCTGGCTGAGCATCGGCGACTCGCCGGCCGTGGTCAGCCCGGCCTTGGCGCGGAAGGCTTCCACCGCGTCCCCGGCCCGCTTGGTCTCGTCGCGCATGGTGGTCAGCCGTTCTTCCAGCCATTGGGTGGCGCGGCGGGTGGCCTCGAACTTCTCGTCGAGCTGGTCGACAAGGTACAGGTTGGCGGCCGTGTTGGCGATTCGCGCCGCCTTGCGCGGGTCTTCGCTGTCCACCGTGATGGCCATGACGAAGGAGCGGCCCTGCGGGCGCACACCCATGCGGTCGAGCAGGCTGTCGACCACGGCGTTGCGGACGCGCTCGCGCTCTTCCTCTTCCGATAAAGCCACCTTGGCGGTGTCGCGGCCGCGCAACCCATCGAGCCAGGCGCGCGGTATCCAGTTCCGGGGATCGAACCAGGAAGCGAGGCTGAATCCAGGGGGGCGCAAATCGGCGTTGAACTCGGGATCGTTCACCAGACCCAGCTTGTCCACCACTTTCTCGGCGAAGGCGGAGGACTGGAGAATGGCCACCTCGCCCTGCATGGCGGCGAGATCGGGGGTGATCCCGGACAGCACCGCCTCGAAGTCGATCACCTCGGTGCGGCGGTTTTCCAGCATCACCAGCGCCTCGCCGGTGTAGAGGGGCGTCATCCGCATCGCCGCGAATACCGCCAGCGCCGTCCCGATCAGGGCGAACAGGCCGATCAGCCAGCGGCGGCGCCACAGGATGCCGACGGTGCGGCGCACGGCGCTGGCCGCCGCCTCCGGCAAGGCCGGACGCCGGACGCTTTCCGACGAGGGACGCCGGGTGGGCGGATCGTATGATTGATTGTATGACTGGTTGTATGACTCCGGGGCCGCCAAGGCGAGAACCCTCCGCCGGGTAACGTGAAGTCCCGCCGTGGAACAGTCGAACCAAGGGATTGATCCCGCCGGCCCGCCGCCGCATTCTCGGGATCACCGAATGGGGGAGGCTGGCATGAGCGGGGCAGGCGGGGATTGGTTGGGCACCTTCGCGGCGCTGGCCCGGCTGGAACCGGCGGCGCTGAAGCTCCTTCAGGACAGCGTGGTCCGGGCCGACCTGCCGCGCGGCGCCGTGCTGTTCGAGCCCGGTGCCTTGTGCCGCAACTACCTCATGGTGCTCGACGGCTCCGCCCGCGTGCAGATGGTGGCGGAAAACGGGCGGGAGATCATTTTATACCGGGTGGCGCGCGGCGGCACCTGCGTGCTCACCACCTCGTGCCTGATGACCGAGGCGCCCTACAACGCCGAGGGGGTGGCCGAAACCGAGGTGTCGGCGCTGGCCCTGCCGTCCGGGCCGTTCCACCAGCTTTTAGCCCAATCCGACGTGTTCCGCCGCTTCGTCTTCACCTCCTTCGGCACGCGGATCACCAGCCTGCTAACGCTGCTGGAGGAGGTGGCGTTCGGGCGTGTCGACCTGCGGCTGGCCCGCTTTCTGCTGGAACACCGCGACGCGCGGAGCGAGCTGCCCATGACCCATCAGGCGCTGGCGGTGGAACTGGGCACGGCGCGCGAGGTGGTGAGCCGCCAGTTGAAGGAGTTCGAGCGCCAGGGCTTCGTGACATTGAATCGCGGCTGCATCGCGGTGGCGAACGCGGACGAACTGGCCCGGCTCTGTGACTAGGTTACAGACGGGCTGATCCAGCTTGGAGTTTAATGGCGGCTGGATTTAACCGAAGTCAATGAGGTCTTCCATGAGGAACGTCGGTAGCGTCGACCGCGCGCTGCGCGCCATCGTCGGCATTATCCTGATCGCCCTGGTCTTCGTCGGCCCGCAGACCCCGTGGGGATGGGTTGGGCTGGTGCCGCTGCTCACGGCGCTCATCGGTTTCTGCCCGGCCTATCTGCCGCTGGGCATCAAGACCTGCCCGGTCGAGCCGAAGTAATACGGACAGCGCCAGAGCCGGAAACGAAAAAACGGTGCCTCGATCGAGGCACCGTTTTTTCGTGTTCCCATTTTCTGCCGATCACCCGCGCGGCGCGTGCTTGTTCAAAATGCGCTGGAGAGTGCGGCGATGCATCTTCAGGCGCCGCGCCGTCTCGGAGACGTTGCGGTCGCACTGTTCAAAGACGCGCTGGATATGCTCCCACCGCACGCGGTCGGCCGACATCGGGTTATCCGGCGGCTCGGGCAGCACGCGGCCATCGGCGAGAAGGGCGGATTCCACGGCGTCGGCGTCCGCCGGCTTGGGCAGGTAATCCACCGCCCCGGCCTTCACCGCCGCTACCGCCGTGGCGATGTT
>NZ_DASPMG010000182.1:0-9568 GCF_035627195.1 Azospirillum sp. | reverse complement strand
GACATCGCCATCCTGACCGGCGGTCAGGTGATCTCCGAGGATCTCGGCATCAAGCTCGAGAACGTGACGATCGACATGCTCGGCACCGCCAAGCGCGTCCAGATCACCAAGGAGAACACCACGATCGTCGACGGCGCCGGCGACAAGGCCGACATCGAGGGCCGCACCGCCCAGATCCGCGCCCAGATCGAGGAGACCACCTCCGACTACGACCGCGAGAAGCTCCAGGAGCGTCTGGCGAAGCTGGCCGGCGGCGTCGCCGTCCTGCGCGTCGGCGGTGCGACCGAGGTCGAGGTGAAGGAGCGCAAGGACCGCGTTGACGACGCCATGCACGCCACCCGCGCCGCGGTGGAAGAGGGCATCGTCGCCGGCGGCGGCACCGCGCTGCTGTACGCCACCCGCGCCCTGGACGCCCTGAAGCCGCTCAACGACGAGCAGCGCGTCGGCATCGACATCGTCCGCCGCGCCCTCCAGGCCCCGGTCCGTCAGATCGCCTACAACGCGGGCACCGACGGCTCGATCGTGGTCGGCAAGCTGCTCGACCAGGCCGACACCAACTTCGGCTACGACGCCCAGAAGGGCGAGTTCACCGATCTGGTGAAGGCCGGCATCATCGACCCGGTGAAGGTGGTCCGCACCGCCCTCCAGGACGCCGCTTCGGTGGCCGGCCTGCTGATCACCACCGAGGCGATGGTCGCCGAGAAGCCGGAGAAGAAGGCTGCTCCGGCCATGCCGGGCGGCGGCATGGGCGGCATGGACGACATGGGCTTCTAAGCCCACGTCATCCCCGCACGTTACCGGGAAGGGCGCCTCCGCAGGGAGGCGCCCTTTTCTGTTTTGCCTTCGCCTTGAAGGTCAGCCGGCCTGTCGGCTCAGCACCTTTTCGATCTCCGCCCTCAGGTTTACCGGCAGGATGGGCTTGAACAGAACCCCTGCCGGATGATCCTGCCGGATGCGTTCCACGGTTTCCGGCTCCCGCGACCCGGTGATGAAGATGACCGGCGTGCCGAAGAGCCGGTGGATTTCCATGGCGGCCTCCACGCCGTCCGCCGGCCCTTTCAAGCGCACATCCATCAACACGAGGGAAGGGCGGTGCGTCTGCGCGAGCTCGATGGCCTTCGCCGCCGTGGCGGCCGTTCCGCAGACCTGCAAGCCCATGTCCCGCAAGGTCACGGCCAAGCCCAACGCGATCAGTTGTTCGTCGTCGACGACCAGCACACAGGTGCCGCCATCCATCATGCTGCGGCTCCGGGCCGGGGCATGCGGACTGCGATGTCGGTGCCGGCGCCGTTGGACGTGATCATTTCCCCCTCCAGTTGAAGGACCAGGGCTTCCACGATGCTCTGACCCAACCCGCCATCGCGGCGCAGGGTTCCAAGGCCGCCGTCGTGACCTTCGCCGTTGTCGGACACCGTCAGCAGCACCGTGTCGTCCGGGCACCGCCGCAGACCGATCCGAACCATGCCGCCGCGGCCGTTCCGGAAGGCGTGCTTCAACGCGTTCTGCACCAGTTCCGTCACCAGCAGGCCAAGCGGAATGGCGAAATCCAGGTCCGCCCTCAGGGCGTCGGCCTCCACGGAGAGCACGATGCCTTGCCGTTCGCTGTCGTTCGCGGTTGATAGGTTGCTTTTTAGCTCGTCCAGGAAGGGACGGATGTCGAAGGTCGCCAGATCGTCCGAGGTCATCAGTTGCTGGTGGACCAGGCCAAGGGCGTTTATGCGGTGGCGCAGATCGTCCAGAAGCTCCTCCGGCGGTGTCGTGCCCAGCTCGGACGCCTGTATGGCGATGATGCCGTCGATGACCTGGAGGTTGTTCTTCACGCGGTGATACACCTCGCGCAGCAGCAGGCCGCGTTCGTCGAGCGCCTTGCGCAGCCGCTGGTTGGATGCTTCGAGTTCGGCGGTACGTTCGGCCACACGCCGTTCGAGGGTTTCGTTGGCGTGACGCAGCCGGGCCAGCGCGCTTGCCAGCGAGCGGTGCAGCCGGGCGAACTGGCCCAGGAAAAAGATGAGCAGCAGGCTGGCGGAGACGAAACCGCTGACCCGGCTCAAATCCCACCCGATCGTGTACCGGGCGCCGCCCGCGACCGCCAGTGCGTTGAACGCCGCAAAGGCGACCAGCGCCAGCCCCAGCCAGCCGTAAAGCACGTTCCGCCCCCGCGTGACCAGCAGGAGCAGAAGGAAAGCGGCCATGGACAGGGCAACGGACGTCCACTGGGCCGCGTTGCCCCACGTCGCGAAGACATTGCCCTGGAGTTCCTGCGGCAGCCAGCCTTGCCCGGTCGTGGCGCTCAGCGTGAGCACGGTGACGAGTGCCAGCGTGCCCAACATGGTCACGGCGATGGCGCGACCGACACGCCCGGCGGCCACGCGGCGCTCTCCGGACCGCGCCTCGGCGACGACCGCCGCGAGGGCCAGGGCCGGAAACCCGAGAATCCAGAAGATGAAGAGCCACCCGACGGATTGCGGGGTACCGACCAGCGGCGCGTTCGCGATCCAAGCGCCCGGGAAGGTGAGGATGTGCAGGAGCGCCATGGCCGCGCTGTAGACGTAGGCGGCGGCCAGCAGGAGGAGCGACGGCGAGGGAACCGCCCGGAACTGGGCAAGCAGCAGAAAACCCGTGCAGAGATCGGCGATCAGCACGCCGGCCCCGAACGTCGTGGTGGCGGCCGGAATGACCGGGCCGGGCTCGTCGGCGAACGGCAGGATGGCGAGCGTGGCCAGGATATAGACGCCGCATAGGAAGCCGATGGTCCGTCGGGCGAGCGGCGTTGCGCTTTCGCCCCCGAAGGTGCCGAGTTGCCCGTGCTTCGCGTTCGCGTTCATCACCGCCCCAGCAAGCCGTCGGCGACGATAACCGCCGGATCACACCTCCGTTTCGATCCCGGATCGCGTTTGGTGGGGTTGGTCTCTTCGGTCCCGCGCCCTCACGCCCCCACCTTGATCGCCTCCAGCATCGCCGCGAACACGGCCTGAGCTTCCGCCGCGCTGCGTGACGGCAGTTCGGCGCGGCCGGCGTCGACGATCAGCGAATCGGCGGGGGCGGACAGCATCACGTCGATCAGTGCGTCCAGCACCTCCTCCGGCGCTGCGGCGCCGGACGCGACGGCCGGGGCCGTCGTCTTGATCCACCGCGCCAGCCGTTCGCGCATGGACACCTCGGGTACGCCGCTCATGGAGAATCCATAATCCGTTTATGGTCTATGCGACAGCCTACGATGTGGCGCACGTGGTGTCGATGGCCCCGCAGAACGCGCCCGCCGTGCCGGGCTGCGGTGAAACGCGAAGCAACAAAGGGCACGAAGATCACGAAGAGGCGTCGGCCCGGCCGCCGGCGTGCCGCCAAGCCGGCGCTTCTTTGTGGTCTTCGTGGCCTTTGTTGCTTCGTGTTCCAAAAAACTCCGCTTCCCCGACGCGCATCAGGGCGAGCGACCGCTCATGCCAATGTATACACCGGCGGAACCACAGGTTCCGCCGCGCAATCGGCAATTGATCCTGCTCGATTGCCTTTGCCAGCCTTGGCCCGCCCGCCGCTGCGGCGGGGCTGGAAACCAGGGGGAGCGCCCATGTGCACGAATTTTCTCATCACCGCCGCCGACGGCTCGCAGATCGTCGGGCGATCGATGGAGAACGCCACCAACTTCGAATCGCAGGTGGTCGTCCGCGGCCGCAACCAGCGCATCCAGTCGCCGTCCGACCTCGACCTGCTGAAGCATGACGGCCTCGCCTGGACGACGGCCTACGGCTACGTCGGCCTCAACGCCCTGGGCATGGACTGGCTGACCGACGGCATCAACGAGAAGGGGCTGTCCGTCGGCATGCTCAACCTGCCGGGCACGCAGTACCAGACCGTGACCGACAAGACGAAGGCGCTGCTGGTCATGTGGTTCTGCGACTGGGTGCTGGGCAACTTCGCGACGGTGGCGGAGGTGAAGGCGGCGTTGCCCGGCGTGCAGGTGTGGGGGCCGATCCTCGAAAGCGAGACCACCGTGCACTTCCCCATCTTCGACGCCAGCGGCGCCAGCATCGTGGTGGAGTTCGTCGGCGGCGCCCAGCGCGTGCACGACAACCCGGTCGGCGTGTGCACCAACGCGCCCACCTTCGACTGGCATCTGGCCAACATCGGCAACTACACCGGCCTCTCGCCCTGGGGCGCCGATCCGGTGACCATCGGCGGCCAGACCTTCGCGCAGCCGGGGCTCGGCTCCGGCCTGATGGGCATTCCCGGCGATTCGACGCCGCCGTCGCGCTTCGTCCGCGTCACCTACATGAAGCAGTTCGCCGACCAGCCGGCCAACGCCGCGGACGGCGTCACCCTGGCCTTCCACATCCTGAACACGGTGGACATCCCGCTGGGCACCAGCCGCAGCCGCGCCATCCTGCATCCCATCGCCGGGTCGCAGGACAGCACCGAATGGATCGTCGTGCGTGACCTGACCAACCGCGTCTACTACATCCGCACCTACGGCAACCTGACGCCGATGCGGATCGACCTGGGCAAGATCCCCTTCGCCACGACGACGCTGCTGAAGCAGTCGCTGCCGGCCCTGCCGCCGGCCGTGGACATCACCGCCGACGTCGTGCCGGTCTGAGAGTTCCGAAAACGACGAAGGGCGCCCCGGCGGGGGCGCCCCTGGTCGGTCCGAAGCGAGGGGGAGGGACCGGCGTCAGGCCGCGGCGGCGGCCGGTTCGGCGTAGGCGATGTAGCTGTCGCGCTGCTCCGTCAGGCTGCCCAGCAGATCCTTAAGGCTGTCGCGGGCGAAGGGATTCGGCGTCTCGTCCAGCTTCTTCTGCACCACCGCGATGAATTCGTCCAGAACGCTCAGGTGAACCTGGGTGGCGGCGAAGACATCGCTGGAGAGGAAGGGCGCCTTCATAATCGAGATCTCCTGGTTTGCGTGTGTTCCGTTGAGCCTATTGAGCCATCCGGCCAGTTAACGAGGTGTTAAGATCGCCTTTTGGGCATAGGTCGATAGGTGATTACCTCTTGCGAATATTTGGTGATTACCTCTTCCGGGGTATAGGCCGCGCGGCCAGGGGCGCTGCCCCCTTGACAAAGGGCGCTGGCGGCGGTGCCCTGTCGTCCGACAAAGGGGAGATCCGCCATGGCCGAAACGCCGGTGGCCGCGTGGCTGCGGCAGTCCGCGCACGATCTGGAGCACGCGCACGCGGCGCTGGCCGCCGGCACGCACGACTGGGCCTGCCTCGCCGCCGCGCAGGCGGCCGAGAAGGCCATCAAGGCGGTGCTGCTGGCGCACGGCGGCCGGGTGCTGGGCATCCAGAACCTGCTGCTGCTCCTCGACCGCGCCCGGCAGGAGGCCGGCGTCGCGGTGGACGAGGACCTCACCGACGACGCCCGCACGCTGATGCAGGCGCTGGCGGTGCTCAGCGGCCAGTGCACCTACAACGGTATCGCCCCTTACGAGCTGACCACCCGCGCCCAGGCCGACGGCGCCATCGCCGCCGCGCGGCGCCTGCACGCCCACTTCGCCGGGGCCATGGCGGCGTAGGCGGCGGCGTAGGGGCCGGCCTGGCCGTTGCGCCACCGGCCGCGTTCGTGCTAGGAAAACGATCCTCGATTTGCCCCTCGGAGCGCGCCCTTGTCTTCACCGTCCTGCAGCTTGCCCCCGAATGAAACACCTACCGGAAATGTGTTGCATCCGGTTGCATCCGGTAACATTCGGGGCTGCCGGGGGGACCGCCGATGACCGCGCTCGCCTGTGACGTCGCCGTGGTCGGCGCCGGGCCGGCCGGGCTGATGGCGGCGGAGCGGATCGCCGCCGCCGGCCACACGGTGCGCGTCTTCGACCGTATGCCCACCCCGGCGCGCAAGCTGCTGCTGGCCGGGCGTGGCGGGCTGAACCTCACCCATTCCGAACCGCTGGAGCGCTTCGTCACCCGCTATGGCGAGCGGGAGGCGGTCTTCCGCGCCGCGCTGGCCGGCTTCACGCCCGACGACCTGCGCGCCTGGGCGGCCGGGTTGGGGGTGGAGACCTTCGTCGGCACCAGCGGGCGCGTGTTCCCCGTGCAGATGAAGGCCTCCACGCTGGTCCGCGCGTGGCTCCGGCGGCTGGAGGGGCTGGGCGTCGTCCTGCACACCCGCCACCGCTGGCAGGGCTGGAGCGAGGACGGGGCGCTGCGCTTCACCGACGCGGCCGGCACCGAAACGACCGTTCAGGCCCGCGCCGTGGTGCTGGCGCTGGGCGGGGCGAGCTGGCCGCGCACGGGCTCCGATGGTGCCTGGACGGACCTGCTGGTGGCGCGCGGTGTGGACCTTGCCCCGCTGCGCCCCTCCAACATGGGCTTCGAGGTGCCGTGGAGCGACCATTTCCGGGAGCGCAACGAGGGCCAGCCGGTCAAGAGCGTGGCGCTGACCGTCGCCGGCCGCCGCGTGAAGGGGGAGTTCGTGGTGACCGCCACCGGCATCGAGGGCGGCGCCGTCTACGCCCTCAGCGCCCCCCTGCGCGACATGGTGGAGCGTGACGGCTGGGCGCCGCTCGGCCTCGACCTCATGCCGGACACGGACGAATCGGTGCTGCGCAAGCGCCTGTCCGGCCGCGGGGCGCAGTCGCTGTCCACCTTCCTGAAGAAGACCGTCAACCTTACCGGCGTGCGCTACGCCCTGCTGCGCGAGTTCGCGTCCAAGGACGACCTGAACGACGCCGCCGGCCTCGCCCGCGCCATCAAGGGCCTCTCCATGCCGGTGGTCGGCGTCTGCGGGCTGGAGCGCGCCATCTCCACCGCCGGCGGCGTCCGCTTCGACGCGGTGGACGAGGCGCTGATGCTCAGGAACCTGCCCGGCGTCTTCGTGGCCGGCGAGATGCTGGATTGGGAGGCGCCGACCGGCGGCTACCTGCTGCAGGGCTGCTTCGCCACCGCCGTGCGCGCCGCCGACGGCGTGCTGGCGCGGCTGGCCGCTTCCTAGTCCTGCATCTCCGCCATGGAGCGGACGTTGCGGACCAGGATGCGCAGCAGGGCGCGGACGAACGGGTCGGCCTTGCCCAGCTTGTCGCGGAACAGGTCGGGCGAGATGACCTTGCACACGCTGTCGGTGGCGGCCACCGCGTCGGCCATGCGGGGCTCGTTGTCGATCAGCGCCATCTCGCCGAAGATGCCGCCCGGCTGGATGGTGCCCAGCAGGCGCCGGTGCGCCCCCTGGCCGCGGTAGATCTCGATCCGGCCCGACTCGACGATGTAGGCGCAGGACGGCGGGTCGCCCTCGCGGAAGATGAACCGCCCCTCCTCGAAGAAGCGCGCGGCGAAGGTCTTCGGATCGACGGGGGGCGGCTGGTTGGACGGCATGGGCGGCGCTTCCGGTCTGGCGCGCCGTCAGCGGCTGTGCGTCGGCGCGCCGGAATCGTAACGCACCGGGGCGCCGCCGCCAAACAGCCGATCGATCAGCCCGCCGATGGCCCCGCTTCCGCCGCCGGGTCCGGACGCCACCGCCTTCGGTGCCGCACCAGCGCCGGCACCGGGGCCGGGCGCGGCCGCCACGTAGGCCGGGCCGGCCACGCCGTCCAGGCCGGGCAGGGGGCGCGGCGGCTTGCCCTGGTGGGCCTCCACCATGAAGTCGCGCCACACCTTGGCCGGCAGGCTGCCGCCGGTGATGCGCTTCATCTCGTCGTTGTTGTCGTTGCCCAGCCACACGCCCGCCACCAGGTCGGCGGTGAAGCCAACAAACCAGGCGTCGCGGTACTCCTGCGTGGTGCCGGTCTTGGCCGCCACCGGACGGTCCAGCTTGGCCGACTTGCCGGTGCCGTACTCGACCACGCCGGTCATCATGCGGGTCAGTTGGGCGGCGTGCTGCGGGTCCACGGCCGGCGCCGCCCCGCCGCCCTGGCGGCGGTACAGCACGTTGCCCGCGCGGTCGCGGATCTCGGTGATGGCGTAGGGCCAGACGGGCACGCCGCGGTTGGCGATGCCGGCATAGCCGCTGGTCAGTTCCAGCAGCGTCACCTCGCTGGTGCCCAGCGCCAGAGACAGGTCGCGCCCCAGGGTGGAGCCGATGCCCAGTTCGGCCGCCGCGCGCCGCACCCGGTCGACGCCCAGCCGCTCCATCAGCCGCACGGTGACGGCGTTGGAGGAATGCGCCAGCGCCTGCGCCAGCGTGATCGAGCCGCGGTACTTGTTCTCGTAGTTGTGCGGGCTCCAGTTGCCGATGCGCACGGGGCTGTCGTCCATCGGCGTGTCGGGGGAATAGCCGCTCTCCAGCGCCGACAGGAAGACGAACGGCTTGAAGGACGATCCCGGCTGCCGGCGCGCCTGGACGGCGCGGTTGAACTCGCTGGCGTCGTAGTCCCGCCCGCCGACCAGCGCCCGCACCGCGCCATCCGCCGTCATGGCGACCAGGGCGCCCTGGCTGACGTTGGCCTGCGCGCCGGGGCCGCTCAGCGCCGCCGTCAGGTGCTGCTCGGCGGCGCGCTGCAGCTTAAGGTCCAGCGTGGTCCGGACGATGACATCGCCGTAGTCGCGGCCGATGAAGCCCGGCACCAGATCGGTCACCCAGTCGGCGAAGTAGCGGCCGTCGCCGCCCGGCTTGGCGCGCGGGGCGGGCGGGGTGTTCAGCGTCGCCTGCAGCTCGTCGCGCGTGATGAAGCCGGCGTCCTCCATGGCGCCCAGCACCACCTTGGCGCGCTCCGCCGCCTCGTCCGGGTTGGAGGTGGGGGCGTAGCGCGACGGCGCCTTCAGGAGGCCGGCGATGATCGCCGCTTCGCGCAGGGTTACCTGCGTGGCCGGCTTGCCGAAGTAGGTGCGCGCGGCGGCGTCGACGCCGAAGGTGCCGGCCCCCAGGTACACGCGGTTCAGGTAGGCGGTGAGGATCTGGTCCTTGCTGAAGCGCCGCTCCAGCCACAGCGCCAGCATCGCCTCCTGGATCTTGCGCTTCAGCGACCGCTCGGGCGTCAGGAACAGGTTCTTGGCGAGCTGCTGGGTGATGGTGGAGCCGCCCTGCACCGTGCGCCCCGACCGCCAGTTGACGTAGACGGCGCGCGCCAAGCCGATGGGATCGACGCCGAAATGGTAATAGAAGCGCCGGTCTTCGGTCGCCAGCACGGCGTTGATCAGGTGGGCGGGCAGCTGTTTGGTGTCCAGCACGGTGCCGTGCAGGTCGCCGAAGCGGGCGAACTCGCTGCCGTCGGCCGCCAGCACGATGACGGCCGGGCGCCGCTCGAACTGGGCCGCCTTCGAAACGTCCGGCAGGTCGTAGGCGAAGTAGGCCAGCACCATGCCGCCGGCGATGCCCACCCAGATCGCCGCCACGAAGGCCCAGGTGGCCAGCGTCCGCAGGATGCCGCGCGACTTGCGCGGCGTCGGGGCCGGCCGGCGCGGGGCAGGGCGGGGACGCGGGGGCGGAGGTGGGGCGGGAGGCTCCGGCGGGGGCTCGTAACGCGGGCGCTCGGGCTTCGCCGCCTTGGGCTTCAGTTTCAGCTTCAGCGCCGGCCGCTTGAAGCGCAGGCGGGGCTTGCGCTCCTCCTCGTGCGACTGGATCGGCCGCAGACCCGCGAAGAGTTCATCCGGTCGGTTCGACGTCACGATGCCGCCACAGCCTTTTCTTTAACCGATCGGGCCCG
>NZ_DASPMG010000181.1:0-12751 GCF_035627195.1 Azospirillum sp. | reverse complement strand
CGTTCTCGACCGAGATCAGCTGGTCGGTGTCGCCCCACACGCCGCTCTGGACCGCGGTGCCGGTCGTCAGGTTCACCATGACGTTCTTGGTGGCGTAGGTGTAGGAGGTGGTGTCGTAGCCGCCGCCGCCGTCGATGGTGTCGTTGCCGGTGCCGCCGATCAGCATGTCGAGGCCGCCCAGGCCGGACAGCTTGTCGGCCCCTTCATGGCCGTTGATGTAGTCGGAATCGTAGGAGCCCGTGAGGTTGGCGTCGTTGCCGCTGGTGCCGTTGACGAACATGGTGTCTCTCCCGATTGGATGGGGCGGGGCGTCATCGCCTCGCCGTGTTCGGGGAGCACTGTGCCGTCCGAGCGTAACACGCCGATCGTGCCGCGGCGGAAAAGTGTTTCAAGTGTGCCGTGGCGGGGTGTTTGACGTTGGGTTTTCGCTGGCGCTCAACCCAACCTACGGCGCCGCGATGCACCCGTAGGTTGGGTTGAGGCGCCAGTCGCAAAACCCAACGCAGGTCACCCGCTTCCCGCACCGTTCGCCGCCTCCAGCCGCTCGGCGACGACGGCGCGCAGGCGGGTGGGCTCGAAGGGCTTCTCGACGACGGGGATGCCGGCGTCCAGCGCCTCGGCGGCGAGGCCGCCGCGCAGGATGTCGCCGGTCAGCAGGACCAGCCGGCCGAGCATCGCCGGGTCGCGGTCGCGCAGGTGGCGGAACAGCGCCGCGCCGTCCAGGTCGGGCATGCGCAGGTCGCTGAGCAGCAGGTCGTAGCGTTCCGTCTCCAACCGCTTCAGCGCTTCGCGGCCGGAGCCGGCGACGTCGATGCGGTGGCCGTCCAGCGTCAGCGTCTCGGCCATCAGGCCGGCCACGTCCGGCTCGTCGTCCACCACCAGGATGCGGGCGGCGGCGGTGGCGCGCGCCGGACGGGCTTCCGGTTGCGGCGCCTCGGCCGCATCGCCGCGCGCCACCGGCAGGAGGAGGCGGAAGACGGCGCCGCCGCCCGGCCGGTCGTCGATCTCGATCCGCCCGCCATGCGCCGCCACCACGCTGTGGCAGATGGACAGGCCAAGGCCGGTACCCACCCCCTGCGGCTTGGTGGTGAAGAACGGCTCGAACACCCGCGCGCGCAGGGCCGGGGGCAGGCCGGGGCCGGTGTCGGCCACCTCGATCACCACGCAGCCGCCGTCCGCCGACGGGCGCGCCGTCACGTCCAGACGGCGGGGGCCGTCCACACCTTCCATGGCGTGCTGGGCGTTGATGAACAGGTTCATCAGCACCTGGTGCAGCTGGTCGCCGTCGGCGTAGAGCGGCGGCAGGTCGTCCGGCACGTCGGCGGACACCTGCACCCCGGCGCTGCGCAGGCCGTAGGCGACGATCTCCAGCGCGTTGCGGACAAGCTCGCCCAGCGCCACCGGCCCGCGCTCCGGCGGTTTCTGGCGGGCCATGGCCAGGAAGGTGCGCACGATGCGGGCACAGCGCTCGGCCGCCGCGCGGATCCGTTCGGCGCGGGCGCGCACCTGGGGATCCTCGGCGGTCTCGCCCAGCAGGTGCGCGTGCCCGACCAGGACGGACAGCGGGTTGTTCAGCTCGTGCGCCACGCCGGCCAGGAGGGAGCCCAGCGCCGTCATCTTCTCCGTCTGGTGCAGCGCGTCGCGCTGGCGGGCGATCTCCGCCTCGGCCTGCCGCACCTCGGTCAGGTCGCGGATGTAGGCGGTGAAGATGCGCCGCGACGACTGCTCCACCGCGCTGATCGCCAGCTCGCAGGGGAATTCGCTGCCGTCGGCGCGCAGGGCCGTGGACTCGATGCGCCGGCCGATCAGCCGCCGCTCCCCCGTCACCACGTGGCGGGCGAAGCCGGCGAGGTGGGCGGCGCGCTGTTCGGGCGGCACCATCAGCGCGTGCATGAAGCGACCCAGCGCCTCGGCACGGGTGTAGCCCAGCATGCGCTCGGCCGCCGGGTTGAAGTCGATGATCCGCCCGGCCTCGTCGATGGAGACGATGCCGTCCAGCGCGTGGTCGATGATGGCGGACTTCAGCGCCCGGCTATCACGCAGCGACCGCTCGCTCTCCTTCAGCGCGTCGATATCCACGATGCCGCTCAGCACCGCCGGGATGCCGTCGTACGCCATGGGCTGGAGCGAGATCAGCGCCCAGAAGGCCCGCCCGTCGGCGCGGCGCAAGACCACTTCCGCCCCGTCCACCGGCCGCCCGGCGGCGACGTCGGCCAGCAGGCGCACGCGCGCGTCGGGGTCGACGTAGGTGTGGACGGAGCGGCGCCCCGCCGGATCGTCCGGCGACAGGCCGAACACCGCCCGGCAGCGCGCGTTGGCGAACAGGACGCGGCCGTCGTCCCGGGCGGTGATGGCGATGGGAACCGGCACCGCCTGGGCCAGCGCGCGCAGCCGTTCCTCCGACAGGCGCAGCTCCTCCACCTGCGCGTGCTTGGCCCGAAAGGTGGCGGCCAGCACGTCCAGCCAGGGGAGCCAGACCGCCGGCAGGCGCGGGTGCCGCGGGTCGTGGCCGGCGGCGGCGGCGCGGATGTAGCGGACCAGCGCCAGGGCCGGCCGAACGAACTGCCAGCGCAGCAGCGCGTGGGTGAGCAGCGCCGTCGCCACCAGCCCCACCAGGATCACCGCGTAGGGGGCGAGGCGCGGCCGCAGCAGGGCGTCGATCTCCGCGTCCGACACGGCGTAGAGCAGCGTCCACGGTGCCCCGGCGATGGGCAGCGCCATCACGTGGTGCCCGGCCAGCGCGCGGAACACCCCGTCGGCGGCCAGCAGGTCGGCCGCCGGCACGGCGCGCAGCGGGTCCGGCAGGGTTTCGGCCAGCGTGCGGATGGCGGGGGCGGCGTCGGGTGTGGAACCGGTGGCGGTGGAGGTGGTGGCCAGGGCCTGCCCGCGATCGTTGACGATCCACAGCCGCCCCTGCGGCACGGCGAAGCGGCGGGTCACCGCCTCCAGGTGCGACAGCAGCACGTCGGTGCCGACCATGCCGGCGAAGGCGCCGCGCGCGTACACCGGGGCGGCGTGGCTGACCATCAGCCCGGCCCCGCCGGCGTCGGCGTAGGCGCCGGTCCAGTAGGGGTGGCCGGGGTTGTGCGGCGGTGTCGCCGCCACGAACACGTCGTAGGCGAACCAGCCGGCCAGCACCGCGCGCAGGTCGTCCAGGCCGGCGGTGGCCAGCAGCTCCGCCTCCTCGGCGCGGGGGTAGAAGGCGATGAAGTCCTCCCGCACGGAGAAGAAATAGCTCCAGTGCAGGTAGGGGTAGGCGGCGTGGGCGGCGCGCATCAGCGGGAACAGGTCCAGGCCCAGGTCGACGTCGCCGTCGGCCAGCCGTTCGGGCTCCAGCGCCGTCTCCCCAGCCATGACGGTGCCGACGCGCGGGTCGCCCTCCGCCGGGTCGGTGCGCAGGACGACGGCGGCACCACGTTCGCCTGCCGGGCCGCCCGGCGGCGCGCCGGTCCAGCGCGCCAGATGGCCTCGCAGGGGGGCGCGGCGTTCGGGGACGAAGTTGCGCAGGTAGTCCTCGGCGAAGGTGCGCATCTGGCCGACGTGGCCGCGTGCCGCCTCCACCACCGCGCCAATGCCGGAGCGGTGCTCGACCACGCTGCGGCGGATGCCTTCCAGCTCGACCTCCCGCTGGCCGGCGATCTGGAAGAGCGCCAGAAGCGCCACGACGACCAGAAGGGGCGTCACGCTCGCGGCGACCAGGACGGCGTAACGGATCGACAGGGCGCGTTCGGCGGCCGTTGCGCCCGTGCTGGCCATGTCCTGCCTCTCTTCAGTCTCCGGAAATGGCGGCGGATGCGGGAGGTTCGCCAATGGATGCCCGTCCGCGCGCGGGGGTCAACGGCCCGCAGGGGGTACCGCCACGGGAACGGCACCGGCCCGGGCGTCCTATGTTTAAATTCGGGGCTTAAATTCGGGGCTTAAATCCGGCGCAGGGGAGAAGGCTGATGGCACGCATCCTGGTCGCCGACGACGAGCCCGAGATCCGCCAGCTGGTGGCCGAATACCTGGGCCTGCACGGCTTCGCCGTCACCACCGCGGCGGACGGGGCGGAGGCGCGGCGGCTGCTGTCCGGCACGCCGCCCGATCTGGCCGTGCTGGACATCGCCATGCCCGGCGAGGACGGCCTGAGCCTCGCCCGCTTCGCGCGCGAGCAGCACGACATCGGCATCGTCATGCTGACGGCGGCCGGGACGCCCATCGACCGCATCGTCGGGCTGGAGGTCGGTGCGGACGACTACATGGCGAAGCCCTTCGAACCGGCGGAGCTGGAGGCGCGCATCGTCGCCGTGCTACGGCGGCGGATGCGGCTGGGCGTGCGGGCGCCGGACGGCACGGTGCGCGTCGGGCGCTTCCACTTCCACCAGGGCCAGCGCCGGGTGGTCGACGGCAGCGGGGCCGCGCTGACGCTGTCGGCCACGGAGGCCGAGCTGCTGGGCGCCTTCGTCGCCAACCCCGGCCGGGTGCTGAGCCGCGACGAGTTGCTGGACCTCGCCCCGCCGCGCGGCGACGAGCCCTTCGACCGCTCGATCGACAACCGCGTGGCCCGCCTGCGCCGCAAGATCGAGGTGGACCCGGCCAAGCCGGACGTCATCAAGACGGTGCGCGGCGCCGGCTACGTCTTCGCCGGAACGTGAGCGCCATGGCCGAGCCTAAGCCACGGCTGGCGCTGGTGGAGGACGACGCGGACGTCCGCGCCTTCCTGCGCGAGTATTTCGAGCACCACGGCTTCACCGTGCTGGACGCCGTGGACGGGGCGGCCATGCGCCGCCTGCTGGCGCGGGAGCGGGTGGACCTGCTGCTGCTCGACCTCGGCCTGCCGGACGGCGACGGGCTGGTGCTGGCGGGGGAGCTGAAGGCGCGGCACCATGCCGGGGTCATCATCCTCACCGGGCGCGACGACGCGGCGACGCGGGTGCGCGTGCTGAAGGACGCGGCCGACGACTACGTCACCAAGCCGTTCGAACCGCGCGAGCTGCTGGCCCGCGTCAAGAGCGTGCTGCGCCGGCTGCCGCGCGACGACGGGCCGGCGGCGCGGCCGAACCGGGTGCCGCTGGGGCGCTGCGTCCTGGATCTGGACGCCCGCACGCTGATCGACGGGGAGGGGAGTGCCGTGCCGCTGACGGCCATGGAGTTCGACCTGCTGCGCGTCTTCCTCGACCATCCCAACCAGACGCTGAGCCGCGACCGCATCGCCGAGCTGGCGCACTGCCGCGACTGGGACCCGCTGGACCGTTCCATCGACATCCGCATCACCCGCCTGCGCCGCAAGATCGAGCCGGACCCGGCCAGCCCCACCCTGATCCAGACCGTGCGCGGCCTGGGCTACCGCTTCGCGGCACCGTCGTGGTAGACGCCGCCCTTATCTTTGCCGGGCTGCTGGCCGGCGCCGTGCTGGTGGCGCTGCTGGTGCGCGAGATCCGCCGGGCCAAGCGGCTGACCGCGGCGGCGGCGCTGGCGGAGGCCGAGGCGCGGCGCAGCGAGGAGCGCTTCCGCGACGTGGTCGAGGCCTCGTCCGACTGGATCTGGGAGACGGACGCCGACTACCGCCTCACCTTCATTTCCGGCCATCTGGAGGAGCTGTCGGGCGAAAGCCCGGCGAGCACCCTGGGCAAGCGGCGCTGGGACCTGCGGCTGCCGGACGACACCGACGACGCCAACTGGGAGCGGCACAAGGCCGTCATCGCCGCGCGCCAGTCGTTCCGCGACTTCGTGTTCCCGTACGGGGACGCCGGCGGCGGGCGGCGCTTCTGCCGCGTGCACGGCAAGCCGGTGTTCAGCAACGGCGTCTTCATGGGCTACCGCGGCACCGGCAGCGACATCACCGATCACCGCCGCGTGCAGGCGGAGATGGAGCGCCAGCGCGAAGCGCTGCACCAGAGCGAGAAGCTCTCCGCGCTGGGCTCCCTCCTGGCCGGGGTGGCGCACGAGCTGAACAACCCGCTGTCCGTGGTGGTCGGCCACGCCGCCATGTTGCAGGAGCTGTCGCCGGACGAGCCGACGCGGGAGCGCGCGGGCAAGATCAAGGCCGCCGCCGACCGTTGTGCGCGCATCGTGCGCACCTTCCTGGCCATGGCCCGCGCCAAGCCGGACGAGCGCGCGCCGGTGCACATGAACGCCGTCGTCGAGGGGGCGCTGGACATGCTGGCCTACGGCCTGCGGACCAGCGGGGTGGAGGTGGCGCGCGACCTCGCCCCCGCCCTGCCGCCGGTGTTCGCCAGCGCCGACCAGCTGCACCAGGTCTGCCTGAACCTGGTCATCAACGCGCAACAGGCGCTGCAGGGGCAGGGGGAGGGGCAGGCGCGCCGCCTGCGCGTGCGGACGTTCGTCGACGACGGCCGCGTGGCGGTGGAATTCGCCGACAACGGACCGGGCATCCCCGCCGACATCCAGAAGCGGATCTTCGATCCGTTCTTCACCACCAAGCCGATGGGGATGGGCACCGGGATCGGCCTGTCGGTGTGCCGCGGCATCGTCCTGGCGCACGGCGGGCGCATCGCGGTGGAGAGCCGGCCGGGGGAGGGGGCGTGCTTCCGCCTGTGGCTGCCGCCGTCCGGCCAGCCGGACGCCGAGGGCGCGGCCGGGCGCCCCGGCGCGGCGGGGGCGAAGGCGGCGCGCATCCTGGTGGTGGACGACGAGGTCGCCATCGCCGAGCTGCTGGCCGAGATCCTGGGTCGCGCCGGGCACGAGGTGAGCATCGTGGCGAACGGCAGCGCGGCGCTGGACTGGCTGGCCGCCGGTTCGCCGGAGCTGCTCATCAGCGACCTGCGCATGCCCGGCATGGACGGCCCGACGCTCTACCGCCGGCTGGCGGCGGAGCATCCGGACCTGCTGCGCCGCATGCTGTTCATCACCGGCGACAGCCTGTCGCCGGACCTGACCGCCTTCCTCACCGAGACCGGCGTGCCGGTGATCGAGAAGCCGTACGACCCGCACGACGTGGTGCGGAAGGTCGAGTCGGCGTTGAAGCCGGCCGCGTGAGGGCGGGGCCTACCGTCCCCACTGCGTGTGCACCATGCCGGGGCGGTCGGTGCGTTCGTAGCCGTGGGCGCCGAAACAGTCGCGCTGGGCCTGGATCATGTTGGCCCACAGCCGGCCGCTGCGGTAGCCGTCCCAGTAGGACAGGGCCGACGCCATGGCCGGCACCGGCTGGCCCGCCGCCACCGCCGCACCGACCGCACGGCGCCAGCCGGCCTCGCCGCGCGCCAGCAGGGCGCCGATGTCGGGGTCGAACATCAGGTTGGGCAGGTCAGGCGCGCGGGTCAGCGCCGCCAGGATGCGGTCCACCAGCCGGGCGCGGATGATGCAGCCGCCCCGCCACACGGACGCCACCGCCGCCAGATCGACGTCCCAGCCGAAACGCGCGCTGCCCGCGGCGATCACCGCGAAGCCCTGGGCGTAGACGGCGATCCGCCCGCACAGCAGCGCGTCGCCCACGTCCGCCGCGAAGGTTTCGGGAAGCGTGGCGGCCGGCGGGGGCGGGGGGAAGGTGTCGGCCGCGCGCAGCCGCTCCCCCTTCAGGGCCGACAGGCAGCGGGCGTGCACCGCCTCCGCGATCGTCGGGGCGGGCATGCCCAGTTCCATGGCGGTGGTGGTCGCCCAGTGGCCGGTGCCCTTCTGGCCGGCGGCGTCCTGGATCACCTCCAGGATCGGGGCGCCGGTCTCGGGGTCGGGGGTGCGCAGAATGTCGGCGGTGATCTCCATCAGGTAGGAGGCCAGCTCGCCCCCGTTCCACGCAGCGAAGGTCTCGGCCAGCCGGTCGTAGGAGAAGCCGCCGAGGTGGCGCAGCAGGTGATAGCCCTCGGCGATCAGCTGCATGTCGGCGTATTCGATGCCGTTGTGGATCATCTTCACGAAGTGCCCGGCGCCGTCCGGTCCGACGCGGGCGAAGCAGGGCGTGCCGTCCGCCGCCCGCGCTGCGATGGCCTGGAGCAGCGGCGCCACGCGGCCGATGCCGTCGGCTGTGCCGCCGGCCATCAGGGCGGGGCCGCGCCGCGCCCCCTCCTCGCCGCCCGAGACGCCGAGGCCGACGAAGTGCACGCCAGCCTCCGCCGCCAGCGCCGCGCGGCGGCGCGTGTCCTGGTAGTGGGAGTTGCCGCCGTCGATCAGCACGTCGCCGTCCGACAGGCGGGGCAGCAGGGCGGCCAGCAGCGCGTCCACCGCCGGCCCGGCCGGCACCATGATGAGGACGACGCGCGGCGCCTTCAGCGCGGCCAGAAGCTCCTCGGCCGTTTCGCAGGCCACGCCGTTCGGCACGGCGGCCGCGAAGGCGGCGCGGCGCCCCGCGTCCAGGTCGGTGCCGGCGACCATGGCGCCATGGTCGGCGAGGTTGGCGGCGAGGTTGCGCCCCATCACGCCCAACCCGATCACGCCGATGTCGGCAATGGTGCCTTGTGCCATCGGTTCCCTGCTCCTTCGTTCTTCCGATCAACCCGCGAGCGACCGGGCGCGTTGCGGGTCGGTTGGAGCGACGGTCATTCCACCGTCAGTTCGATTGTCCCCATGGTGCCGTAGCGGGCCACCGAGCGGCTGCCGGGCTGCACGAACACGGTGCCGGTGCAGGAGCCGGTGGTGACCACCTCCCCGGCGCGCAGGCCGCCCAGGCTGCGGGCACCCGCGTTCGCCAGCCACACCAGCAGGCGCACCGGGTCGCCGGCCGTGTTGCCGCCCACCGTCTCGATCCGCGTCTCCCCGTCCACCTCCAGCGCCACGCGCTCGGCCAGCGGGTCGAGGGTGCGCCAGTTGGCGATCGCGGGGCCGACGACCAGCGCGCCGTGGTTCATCTGGTCGGCCATGTGGCTGAGCGGATCCTGGGAGCCGAAGGCGGTGAAGCGCGTGTCGACGATCTCGAACGCCGGGTGGACGGAGGCGACGGCGTCCAGCACCTCGTCGCGCGTCCACGGCGCGTCGCGCGGCGGCAGGTCGCGAGCGAGCCGGTAGGCGATCTCCGCCTCCACGCCGATGACGTGGAACATGGATGCGGGCAGGCGGCCGGTGTCGAAGAACAGCGTCGCCGCGTTGATGGGCGCACGGAAGGGCTCGGACTCCGGCGTGCGGGCGCCGACCTTCCAGGCGGTGACGGGGCCGAGGCGGCGGGCCACGGCGTCCTGGATCGCGTAGGCTTCCGCCTCGTCGGCGGGGCGGACGGGCAGGGCGGGCAGCCAGCGGCGGGTCTCGCGCGCCGTGATCAGCGCGTCGACGGTGCGGTTCATGCGTCAGGCCTTTTGATTCAGGGCGCCGCAGGATTCGCGCACCACGAGGCGGGTGGGCAGGATGATCCGCTCCTGCGCGCCCTGCGGGTCGGCGATGCGGCGCAGCAGCAGGCGGGCGGCTTCCTGCCCGATCTGCCGGGGGGAGGTGGCGACGGTGGTCAGCGCCGGGCGGCTTAAGGCCGCCTCCGGCACGTCGTCGAAGCCGGTGACGGCAAGGTCGCGCCCGGCCTTCAGGCCCCGCATCTCCAGCCCCAGCATGACGCCGAAGGCGACCACGTCGTTGAAGCACAGCGCGGCCGTGGGCGGGTCCGGCCGGTCCAGCAGCGTGCCGATGGCCTCCGCCCCGGCGCGGCGGTTCAGTGGGCAGCGCACCACCAGATCGGCCGGCAGGCCGTGCCGGCGCATCGCCGCCGCGAAGCCGCTGCGCCGGGCCAGCGTGGCGGAATGGGTGAGGTTGCCGCCGATGAAGGCGATGCGCGTGTGGCCCAGGCGGATCAGGTGCTCGGTCACCATCTCCATGCCGAATTCGTAGTCGACGCCGGCATAGTCGCCCTGGCGGGCGGAGATGAAGCGCAGCGCCTGCACGCACGGCAGGCCCCAGCGGTGCAGCCGGTCCAGCAGCTCCGGCCCGGTGCCGGCGGCGGGGCACAGGATGACGCCGTCCACGTTGTGCTCGCGCATGCGCTGGAGGAAGCGTTCCTGCCGGTCCGGCGACTCCGCCGTGTTGGCCAGGAAGGCGACGACGCCCTGCTGGTCCAGCACGTCGTCCACGCCGGCCGTCAGCTCGGCGAAGAAGGGGTTGTTGATCTCGCAGATCAGCAGCCCGACGGTGTCGGTGCGCGCGGCGCGCAGCGTGGCGGCCCCGCGGTTGTAGATGTAGCCCAGTTCCTCGATGGCGGCCTGGACGCGGTCGCGCGTCTCCTGCGCCACCAGCGGGCTGCCGCGCAGGACGAGCGAGACGGTGGACCGCGACACACCTGCGTGGTTCGCCACCTCGTTCAGGGTGATGCGGCTGCGTCCCTTATGGTCGTCCACGACGGTCATGGCGGGTCCGGTTCAGACGACGGGCGTCGGTAAGGGCTGCCCGGCGAAGTGGGCCGCCAGGTTGGCCAGCACGAGGTCGGCCATGGCGGTGCGCGTCTCGACGGTGGCGCTGGCGACGTGCGGCTGCAGGACGACGCTGTCCAGCGACCAGAGTGCTTGCGGCACGTTGGGTTCGTCGGCGAAGACGTCCAGGCCGGCGCCGCCCAGGCGTCCCTCGGTCAGGGCGGCGACCAGTTCGACCTCGTCCACGATGCTGCCGCGCGCCACGTTGATCAGGATGCCGTCGGGGCCCAGCGCGTCCAGCACGGCGCGGCCGACGACGTTGCGGTTCTCCGGCCCGGCCGAGGCGGCGACCACCAGGATGTCGCTCTCCCGCGCCAGCTCCTCCAGGGAGGCCATGCAGCGGTAGGGGACGTCGGCGCAGACGGAACGGTTGGTGTAGGCGACGCTCATGCCGAAGCCGAGCGCGCGCTCGGCGATGGCGCGGCCGATGCGGCCCAGGCCGAAGATGCCCAGGCGCTTGCCGGTCACCTTGCGGGCCAGCGGCAGCTTGGCCGCCGGCCACTGCCCGGCGCGCACGAAGCGGTCGCCGACGATCAGCCGGCGCGACACCGCGATGATCAGGCCGAGGGCGAGGTCGGCCACGTCCTCCGTCAGCACGCCGGGCGTGTTGGTGACGCGGATGCCGCGGTTGGCGGCGTAATTCAGGTCCACCGCGTCGGTGCCGACGCCGTTGATGGCGACGATGCCCAGGTTCGGGCAGGCGTCCATCACCGCGTTGCTCACCCCGGTGGCGCCGCCGGTGACGACGGCGCGGATGCGCGGCCCCACCTCGGCCAGCAGCGCCGCCCAGTCGGGTGCGGAGGACAGGCGATGGACGGCATAGGCCGCGTCCAGCGCCGCCTCGACGCGCGCCATCATGGGTTCGACCAGGATGATCTCGGGCTTCATGCGGAGGTCCTTGGTGTGGGGGCGGCGTTGGGTTTTCGGCTTTGCCTCAACCCAACCTACAGGGGCGTCGTAGGTTGGGTTGAGCGCAGCGAAAACCCAACGAGGCCGTCAGTGCGACAGGATCTGGCTGAGAAACAGCCGGGTGCGCTCCGACCGGGGGTTGGTGAAGAACTCATCGGGGGTGTTCTGCTCGACGATCTCGCCGCGGTCCATGAAGATCACGCGGTCGGCCACCGACTTGGCGAAGCCCATCTCGTGCGTGACGCACAGCATGGTCATGCCGTCCTCGGCGAGGCTGATCATGGTGTCCAGCACCTCCTTGACCATCTCGGGGTCGAGCGCCGAGGTCGGCTCGTCGAACAGCATGATCTTGGGGTTCATGCAGAGCGCGCGGGCGATGGCAACGCGCTGCTGCTGGCCGCCGGACAGCTGGCCGGGGAACTTGTCCGCCTGTTCGGGGATGCGCACGCGCTCCAGGTACTTCATGGCGATGGATTTCGCCTCGTCCTTGGGCAGGCCGCGGACCTTCAGCGGGGCCAGCATGCAGTTCTGCAGCACGGTCAGGTGCGGGAACAGGTTGAACTGCTGGAAGACCATGCCGACCTCGCGGCGCACGGCGTCGAGGTGGCGCGCACCCGCCCCCAGCTCGATGCCGTTCACCACGATGCGGCCCTTCTGGTGCTGCTCCAGCCGGTTGATGCAGCGGATCAGCGTCGACTTGCCTGAGCCCGAGGGGCCGCACACCACGATGCGTTCGCCCTTGCGGACCTCAAGGTCGATGTCCTTGAGGACCTGGAAGTCGTCGAACCATTTCTGGACGCCTTCCATGCGGATGATGACCTCGTCGCCGAGGGCGCGCGGAACGGGTGCGTCCGTGCGGTCGTCGGTCAGCGCCATGGCGGTGTCCTCCCGTGTGTGCGGCCGTGCGGGGCAAGGGTTATTGCTTCAGCACCGCCGGCATGTCGGTGCCCAGCCACTTCTGGTGGATGGCGTTCAGCTCGCCGTTGCCCTTGACGGTGGTGATGAAGTCGTTGACCCACTTCAACAGCTCGTCCTGGCCCTGGCGCAGCGCGATACCCTGGACCTGGCTGCGCAGCACGAACTTCATCTCGTAGTTGTTCTGCGGTGCCATCTTCTTGATCTGCTGTGCCACCACGTTGCTCACGCCCAGCGCGTCGACCTGGCCCGACAGCATCGCCTGCACGGCGCTGGCGTCATCGTCGAAGCGCATGATGCGGGCGTCCTTGGGGGCCACGTTGGTGACGCCCTGGTCCTGGGTGCTGGCGCGGGCGACGCCGACGCGCTTGCCGGAGAGGTTGGCCGCCTCCTTGATGGCCGTCTGCTGCGGCGCCAGCACGCCGATCTCGATGGCGGCGTAGGGTTGGGAGAATGCGACCTGCTTGGCCCGCTCCTCGGTGATGCCCAGCGAGGCGACCAGCACGTCCACCTTGTTGGTCAGCAGGTAGGGGATGCGGTTCGGGCCGGTGACCGGCACGATCTCCACCGGCACGCCCATGTGCTTGGCCAGCAGCTTGGCGACGTCGGCG
>NZ_DASPMG010000180.1:0-6535 GCF_035627195.1 Azospirillum sp. | reverse complement strand
CGGCACGTCCAGCACCGCCGGGTCGAACACCGCGTGCGCGCCGACCATGCCGCGGTCGGGCAGCTTGTAGGTGGAGCCCGTCGCCTCGACCAGCAGCGCCGTCACCGGCTCCGCGCACTCGATCCGCCACATGGTGGAGCGCGGCAGCACGACGTAGTCGCCGGCCCGGAAGCTGAGGTGCCCGTAGTCGCAGAACAGCTCACCCCGCCCGGTGTGGACGAACAGCAGCTCGTCCCCGTCGCCGTTGCGCGCCAGATGGTCCATGCACTTCGGCGCCCGCCACAGCCGCATGCGGACGTGCGCGTTGTGCAGCACGTCGGCGGCGTCCCAGGGCGAGGGATGCTCGCCGTTCAGCCGGGTCAGGTCGAAGGCGCGCGGGCGCAGCGGCCCGTCCCAGTCGGTCCAGCCGGTGGGCGGATGCCTGTGGTACATGTGGGTGGCCGGGCCGAAGAAGCCCTCCTTGCCCAGTTCGCGCTCGTACGTGCCGTCGGGCAGCGACGCGTGCGCTTGGCGCGAGGCCGTGCCCTCGACGCGCGGAAATTGGATGTAGTTCTTCACCGGGGTGTCCCTCCCGCATTCCTGTTTCCCCGTGAAATGGTTTCAAACGAAACCAATGGCAAGCCGTTCGTGCGCACATATTCCGTTCGCCCGGCCAACATCCCGATTGACAGGACGCCCCGGCACTCGTTTCATCTGAAACGAATGGCGGCACGAACGATGCCACCCCAAGAACGCATCCAGGGAGAGAGCGCACCATGAAGACCCCCATCGCGCGCCGCACCGTGATCCAGGGCCTCGGCGCCGGCGTGGCGCTGGCCGCGGCCGGCGTCCTGCCGCGCCGGGCGGAGGCGGCGACGACGCTGACGCTGTCGTCCTGGCTGCCGCCCAAGCACCCGATCGTCGTCAACGCGTTCGAGCCGTGGGCCGACGACGTCGCCAAGGCGACCGACGGGCGCGTCAAGGTGCGCATCCTGCCGAAGCCGTTGGGCGGCGCCCCGGCGCACTTCGACATGGCCAAGGACGGCATCGCCGACATCACCTACGGCCTGCACAGCTTCACCCCCGGCGACCGCTTCCTGCTAAGCCGTCTGGCCGAGTTCTCCTTCATCGGCGACGATGCGGCCCAGCTGTCGGTCGCCTACTGGAACGCCTACGACAAGCGCCTGTCCAAGGCGAAGGAGCACGCCGGGGTGCACACGCTGGGCGTCTTCGCGCACGGCCCCGGCGCCATCCACAACCGCGTGCGTCCCATCAAGACCGCCGCCGACCTGCAGGGCCTGAAGTTCCGCGTCCCCGGCGGCCACGCCAGCGACCTGATGGGCCGCCTGGGCGTCACCCCGCTGCTCGCCCCCTCGCCCGAGGTGTACGAGATGCTGGCGAACAAGGTCATCGACGGCGTCACCTTCACGCTGGAAGCCATCACCGCCTTCAAGCTGCTGGAGCACCTGAAGCACACCACGACCGTGCCGGGCGGCGTCTACAACACCTCCTGGTTCTTCGTGATGAACGAGGGCAAGTGGAACGCGCTCTCCGACGCCGACAAGGCCGCCATCACCAAGCTGTCCGGCGAGGCGTTCGCCCGGCGCGTCGGCAAGGCGTGGATCGACGCCGACGCGGCGGCGCTGGAGAAGATGAAGGCGTCGGGCATGGAGGTGATCCAGGCCGAGCCCGCCTTCGTCAAGGACCTCACCCGCCACACGGCCGAGCTGGAGGCCGCCTGGGCCAAGCTGGCGGAGGCGCGCGGCGTCGACGGCGTGGCCGCCCTGGCCGAGCTGCGCGAGGCCACCGGCGTCAAGCTGCCGGCATGACCGCCGCGTCACGCCAGCTGGGGCGCTGGATGAACCGCACCCTGGGCGTGCTGGCCGCCGTCCTGCTGTTCGGGATGGCGGCCATGACCACGGCCGACGTGGTGGGGCGCGATTTCCTCGGCATCGGCGTCCCCGGCTCCTACGAGCTGACGTCGGTGCTGCTGGCGGCGCTGATCTTCGTCGGCCTGCCGCTGGCGACCGAGCGGGACGAGCACGTGGCCGTCGACCTAATCGACCACGTGCTGCCCCGGCGCGGCGTGAGGGTGCTGAGCGGCCTGATGGGCGTGCTGAGCACCGTCGTGCTGGCCGTGCTGGCGTGGCAGCTGTGGGTGCGCGGCGTGCGGCTGACCGCCGACGGCGCCTACACCAACGTGCTGCGCCTGCCCCTGGCGCCGGTGGCTTACCTGATGGCCGTGACGACCGGCATCGCCGCCGTGGTGCAGGCCGTGCGGGCGTGGGTGGACCTTGCCCATGCAAAAGCCCCTCTCCCTTGACGGGAGAGGGGTTGGGGAGAGGGTGGCGCCGGCACAGCCGGCCCGAACCTCTTCGCCGCCCTGCCGGGCGGCTATCCCCCTCTCCCCAACCCCTCCCCCGCAAGGGGGGAGGGGCTTCAGACGGAGCTTCCCGACTTGACCGAATCGCTGATCGGCTTCGCCGTTCTCTTCACGCTCGTCTTCCTGCGCATGCCCATCGGCTTCGCCATGGCGCTGGTGGGCACGGTGGGGTTCGGCATGATGGTGGACTGGGGACCCGCCCTGGCCATGCTGGGCCAGAACACGTTCGAGGCGGGGTTCTCCTACACGCTGTCCGTGCTGCCGCTGTTCATCCTGATGGGCAACCTGGTGACGCGCGCCGGCATCTCCAACGAACTCTACCACGCCGCCTACGCCTTCCTCGGCCACCGGCGGGGCGGGCTGGCGATGGCGTCGGTGGTGGCCTGCGGCGGCTTCGCGGCGGTATGCGGCTCCTCGCTCGCCACCGCGGCGACCATGAGCAAGGTCGCCATGCCGCCGATGCGCAAGTTCGGCTACGCCGACAGCCTCGCCACCGGCTCCATCGCCGCGGGCGGCACGCTGGGCATCCTGATCCCACCCAGCGTCATCATGGTGATCTACGGCCTGCTGACCCAGGCCGACATCGGCAAGCTGTTCATGGCGGGCATCCTGCCGGGCCTGCTGGGCGTGGTGATGTACGTGCTGGCCGTCTCCGCCGCCACGTGGCTGAAGCCCGAACTGGGTCCGCCGGCCGAGCGGCTGCCGTGGGCCGAGCGCTGGCGGGCGCTGAAGGGCGTGTCGGGCATGCTGGCGCTGTTCGCGCTGATCATGGGCGGCATCTACGGCGGCCTGTTCACGCCGACGGAGGCGGCGGGCGTGGGCGCCTTCCTGGCTTTCCTGATGGCGCTACTGCGCGGGCGGCTGACGGTGCCGGTCCTCATCGACTTGCTGGTGGACAGCGCCCGCACCACCGCCATGCTGTTCGTCATCATCATCGGCGCCATGCTGTTCGCCAACTTCGTCACCTTCGCCGGCTTCGCCGACGCGCTGAAGGACTGGGTGGCGGGGCTGAACGTGGCGCCGCTGGTCGTCGTGCTGGCGATCGTGGCGATCTACATGGTGCTGGGCTGCCTGATCGAGAGCTTGTCGATGATCCTGCTGACGGTGCCGATCTTCTACCCCATCATGCTGGAGCTGGACTTCGGCCTGTCGCAGGACATGGTGCTGATCTGGTTCTGCATCGTCGTCGTGGTGATGACGGAAATCAGCCTGATCACGCCGCCGGTGGGCATGAACGTCTTCGTTCTGCGCGGCGTGCTGCCGGACGTGCCACTGCAGACCATCTTCCGCGGCGTCATGCCGTTCCTGATTTCCGACTTCGTGCGCGTAGCCCTCCTGATCCTGTTCCCGTCGATCTCCCTCCTCCTGCCGTCCCTGATGATGAGCCAGCCATGAAGCTCTACGGATACTTCCGCTCCTCCGCCGCCTACCGCGTGCGCATCGCCCTGAACCTGAAGGGCATCGACGCCGAGCAGGCCTCCATCCACCTGCGCAAGGGGGAGCAGAAGCAGCCGCCCTTCGCCGCCATCAACCCGCAGAAGTTCGTGCCCGTGCTGGTGGATGGCGACGTGTCGCTGACGCAGTCGCTGGCCATCGTCGAATATCTGGAGGAGACGCACCCGCAGCCCCCTTTGCTGCCCGCCGACCCGGCCGGCCGCGCGCGGGTGCGGGCCTTGGCGCTGGCGGTGGCCTGCGACATCCACCCGCTGAACAACCTGCGGATCCTCAATTACCTGAAGGATCCGCTGGGCCACGACGAGGCGACCCGCAACGCCTGGTACCGCCACTGGGTGGCCGAGGGCTTCGCGGCGCTGGAGGCGATGCTGGCCGGCGACCCGGCGACCGGCCGCTTCTGCCACGGCGATGCGCCGACCCTGGCCGACGTGTGCCTCGTGCCGCAGGTCGCCAACGCCGAGCGTTTCGACTGCGACCTCGCCCCCTACCCCACCATCCGCCGCATCGCCGAGGCCGCCCGCGCCCTCCCCGCCTTCGCCGCCGCCGCCCCGGAGAAGCAGCCGGACGCGGAGTGAGCTACTCCGGCGTCAGCACGCTGGCGACGACGTGGCGCACGCCCTCGTCGTCGCAGATGTAGTAGACGATCATGGCGCTTCCGTCGGGGAACGCGGTCACCCACGGGTAGCCGACGTCGCCCGACGGCGCGTCGTCGCGCACGACGATCTCCTCGGCCTGCGCGATGTCCCCGGCGCCCGGATCCCACACGCGGGCGCGCACCCCATAGGGCTCGTGCCGGTAGCCGTAGGCGACCAGCAACCGGCCGTCCGCCAGCGCACAGGCGTCGTAGGGGTGGCCGACCACCTCGTGTTCCTGCCACGCCTCCCACGTCCGGCCGAGGTCGCGCGAGGTGGAGGTCGCCAGATGGTCGTCCAGGCCCGTGGTCCGGTGCAGCGCCAGCAGCCGCCCGTCCGCCGTCAGCGTCAGCCCGGTCTCGCAGAAGCCCGCCTTGCCCTCCGCGTCCAGTGCGATGATGGAACGGTACTCCCACGTCTCGCCCCGGTCGTGGGAGGCCCAGAGGTGGCTGGCGTACTGACCGTTGCTAGGGTGGTGGGCGTAGGTGGCCTGCAGGATGGTGCCGTCCGGCGTCTCCACCGCACGCCCGCGCAAGGCGCCGCCGTGCAGGTCCCGGATCCCCGGCACCGTCTCCCCCTGCCCCGGCAGCTGCGGCAGGAAGCGGTGCTCCGACCACGTCCGGCCGCCGTCGTCGCTGACGCGGGAATAGGCGCCCCAGAACAGGTAGAGGTCGCCGGTCTTCAGCGGGCTGCCGACCACGCCGATGCCGCGCGCGCGCAGCGCTTCGCCGTCCTTGGCCGGCAGGGGGTACCAGCAGAACCCGGTCAGCAGGACGCGCCCGTCGCGCAGCACCAGCAGGCTGGCGTCCTGGTCGGCCGCCTGCGCGTCCGGCGGCAGGGTCAGCGGCGGTTCCAGCACGCCGCCGTCCGCCGACACCGGCACCACCACGGCCTGCGAGCGGCTGTCCAGGTGGTCGACGTTGTTGAAGCCGTTGTCGCTCAGCCGGTACTCCTCCCCGCGCAGCCAGCGGTGGTCGCGCGCCCGGCGGAAGGCGACCAGCGACACCCCGTCGGCGCGCGTCGCCACGGACGGGAAGGAGGCGTAGTAGGACGGGTCGCGGAAGACGACCCGGTGTTCGATCGAGAAGGACCGGCTCACCGTCAGCTCCGAACATGCCTGCGGATATTCGTGAACGCCTTTGTGCGGCCGGCGGTGCGGCCGGTCGAGGAAAATTTCTTCGCCGCGACGTGCCCCCTCCCGCCCTCCGCTGCGCTCCGGGCACCCTCCCCCTCTTCGAGGTGGAGGGTTTGTCGGCCAGCGGCGGCAGTCCCCTCCACCGCCTTAGCGGGGGAGGGTTAGGGAGGGGGCAAAACGTCCCTACCCCGCCGCCGCCTGCGACGCCTCCGCCCCCTCGATCACGTCCGACGCCACCACCACCTCGCACTTGTGCTCCAGATGCTCGCGCAGCAGACGCGCCAGCCCGGCACCGTCGCGCCGGGACAGCGCCTCCAGGATGCGTTCGTGCTCGCGCACCGCCTCGTCCCAGCGTTCGCGCGACATGTTGGCGATGAAGCGCACGCGGCGGATGCGGCCGGCCAGGCTCTGGTACATGCCGGACAGCACGGGGTTGTCGGCGGCGGCCAGGATGGCGCGGTGGATCGCCTCGTTCAGCTTGAAGTAGTTGCGCAGGTCGCGCCGGGCGTAGTGCGCCAGCATCTCGTAATGCAGTGCCCGCACCTCCTCGATGGCGGCGTCGCTGATGCGCTCGCACGCCAGCTCGCCGGACAGCGCCTCCAGCGACCCCATCACCTGGAACATGTCCTCGATGTCGCGCCGGGTCAGCTTGGTGACGCGCGCCCCGCGGTTGGGCAGCAGGACGACCAGCCCCTCGCTCGCCAGCACCTTCAGCGCCTCGCGCAAGGGGGTGCGGGAGATGCCGAACAGCTCGCACAGCTCGCGCTCGTTCAGGCGGTCGCCGGGGGGCAGCTCGCCCTCCACGATCATCTCGCGCAGGCGGCCGACGACCTCCTCGTGCAGGCTGGCGCGGACGATGCGGGTCACGGTGCGCCCTCCCCCACCTTCTCACCAAGGGCTCTCGCCAGCAGCACGGCGACGTGCACGGCGTCCCTGCCGGCACCGTCCTTG
>NZ_DASPMG010000179.1:0-59481 GCF_035627195.1 Azospirillum sp. | reverse complement strand
GTGCGGCTGGTGCAAGGACCGGTGGGGTGTTTCCTGGCAGATCACGCCGCGCGTGCTGACCGAGGCGCTGGCGATCAGCGGCGCTGAGGCGAAGCGCGCGTTCGAGGCGATGATGGGCATGACGAAGATCGACGTCGCCGCGATCGAGGCGGCCCGGCGCGGCTGACGCTCCCACGCACGACCGCACCGACACCCCCCTCACCACCCGCATCCTTGCCGACCGGGACCGGGGCCTGCGCCCCGTGGTGAAGGCTACGAAACGCTGACCACGCCGCCGGCCCCCGATCCGGGATCGGTCTTGTCCATCACGCAAGGCTAAAGAATAGACTGAAAGTTTAGCTAAACCCCGCCAGATGCGCCGTTGGCAACCACCCATTATAAGGCATCTAAAGACACGGCGGCGCTGTGATATCCGATGCGCAGCGCCGCCGTTCCGGACCTACGGATTTCCGGCAAGCCGCGCGAGGTAGGGGTGGTTGGGGGGAAGTTCCAGAAGATCGCGGGGAAGCACCGAGAGGGCCATCGCCAGACGGCCGACGGTGACGACCGTCGCCTTGTGCTCGGCCCGCTCGATACCGCCCAGATAGCTGCGATCCATGCCGGCGCGATGCGCCAGCTCCTCCTGCGTGATGCCCTTGGCGAGGCGCAGGCGGCGGATGTTCAGGGCCAGGATGTCGGGCATGTCCTCCATCGGCAGGATGGAGCAGGATTGCGGGACGGGTCTCCACGGGATACATCTCCCATTCGGAGCGCGCCGGACAAACCGACGATGTTTCGGTGCCGCTCCGCGACACCGCTCCGGATCGTCCCTACATACGATTATATGAAAACACCCATCGCTTCGGTGCGGGGTCACACACAGAGGGGAGAGATCAGCCGATGACGACGCCGCAGCTCGAACCGCCGGTTGCCGACGCGCCGCCCTGTTCGGACACCCTGACCGATTACGATCGCCTGCACCTTGTCACCTACCTGCGCCTGCTCGACGCCGAGGCGGATGGGGCCGACCCGGACGAAGTCGCCCGCATCGTGCTGCGCATCGACCCCGCTCGCGAGCCCGAGCGCGCCCGGCACGCCCACGCCACCCATCTGGCGCGGGCGCAGTGGATGACGCGCGTCGGCTACCGCGACTTGCTCCGCCAGGGCATGCACTGAATTCCGCATCGCCGCATTTCCGGAAATCCGCCGTTCCGGGGGGCCGGATCGGCGGATTCCGCCGAAGTACGCCGTTCCCGCCGGGCTCTACGCCGTCAGCGCTGTCGCAATTTCAGGGTAGCGGCTCACTTTTTCGATTCGGGCGCAACCTGACGCTGCGCGCGAGCGAAGACATCATGACCGCTATGAATGACTGGCGAACATCGGCCGCCTACCAGTATGCCTTGACCGTCCCTGCTTCCTGTTGGGCGTGGGAGTTCCTGCGCCGCAACGGGGATTATCAAGCGGATGCGGCTGGACAGCGCGGCGAGTCGGCATCCTCCGACGGCACCGGCCATTGGGGGTTGCACTGTCCTGGAGGACCCGGGCAAAAGCGGGGCTGAGACGCTGGTGTTCTGGAGGCCGGAGGTGCTGCCGGCCCTGGTCCGGCTGTCGCCGGCCCCAAGGCCCTACGCCGGGCCAAGCACGTGCCTCGATCCCTGGTGGGGTGCATCGCGCCACGCCATTTTTGACACCGGAGATGGCTTCCACGTTGTGTTGGCCGACGGGCCGCGCGAGCGGCGCTTCTGGATCGAGGGCAAGCGTCTTCCCAGACGCGGCACGCCGCTGCGGGCGCTGGTCGCGCTGGACGATGACCTGGAAACCCAGGTCGCGGCGCTCCGCCGGTTCCACGACGCGGTGACCAACCCGGTCGCTCCCCCCGACCTGACGCCGTACCAGACCCGCATGCTGATGCGCACCCTCCAGGCGCTCGATGCCCACCTCGATGGGGCCAGCGCGCGGGAGACGGCCGAGGCGCTGTTCGGTGCCGAGCGCGTCAAGGCCGACTGGTACCGGGACACGCCCTTGCGCGACCAAGTGCGCTACCTGATCCGTCGTGGGCGCCAACTAATGGACGGCGGGTATCGTGATCTGCTGCGGCGGATGACGCTGTAGAGCAGAAGGTGCTATTCCGATGCGTCAGGTTTTCTTTGGCCAGAACGAAATATCCAACGACCGCGAAACTCTTGTCCGAGTGGTGTAGTCAAATACGCATAGTGCTCAGCCACCATGGCGCGGGCTTCATTTTCTGTGCTGCCGCGTCCAGTCTGCAATCGTACTTTACGGGATTTGTCGGTTGTTGGATTTGGAAAGCACAAATACCATCCATTTTCCATGTGTATCTGCATGTCAAATTCATCGAGCCTAGGAAATTCGTCGCTGAAAGGGCAAGGTCTAATCATTGCACCATCGCGCTGATAACCGCACTCAAATATTTCTATCATGCCGCTATGCTTATCGTTGTAAGGAATTTCTGTTCTCTCAGACAACGAAGCTCCACAATGCGGACAAAGATAGTCGTCCAATTGTTCCTGCGTGTCGGCAAGCTGCCGGCGCAGGGATTCGATTTCCACCATCTTGTCGTCAATATAGCTGCTTAAATCTTCCAGATTGGTTAGGGTTATATTGGTTTTGTTGGCGGCTCGCACCGCTCCGGACTGAAATCCACATTTCGATACCATCAGGCCGCGGTCTGCGCCGCAATCAGCAACGATGGTCTGCAAGGTCAGAACCTTTTCTTTGGGAACAGGGGTGTTCCAAAATTTGCATTCGACAATCCAGAGGCATTCAATGCCGTGTTTTTTGAAATATACGGCGACATCCACGTTGTGGATTCCACGGGCTCCTTCTACGGGATGTTCGATCCTGACATCACACCCGGCGGCATTGAATACCGCTGCCACGGCATGCTGAAACTCGCGCCATTCTGGTGTCGGTTGTCCGTTCATCTCATTCGTCTCGGGAGGCTGCTCAACTCACGACGTTGTGTCGTTGACGACGAGCCGGTCGTGTACAGCGCCGACCGCTTCAGAACTCCAGGACCACTATACGCAATATGCCGCGGGTGGACAGGCCACAAGCTGAGCGCTTTCCGCTGCTGCAGGAGCGGCAATGACGACTCGTGGCGCACGGTGACGATCTCGCCATCCAATAAAAAGCCGATCGGAAATCCGGATTGCCGCTGATCCGGCGGCATCACGCTGTTCTCGAAGCACGATTGTTGCCCGTTGCGCCTTGCGCCGACTCTTAAGGGGCTCTGACATCAAACGTTTTCAAGGTGTTAAGCGTGCCCTGCCGGGGGACTCGTCCCCATAAAGTCTTTCCCCTCCCTGACTATGCTTCCCCTCCGCCACCGTGCTCCACGACGCGCTCCTCTGTCCCAGGGGCGCCCGCAGTACACGGAGACGGACGAATGGACGACAAGACCGGCGGCCTTCCCCCACGCTTTCTGCGCACACCCGAGGCGGCCCGCTTCCTCGGCCTGTCCACCCGGACGATGGAGAAGCACCGCCTCTACGGCACCGGCCCGCGCTACCGCAAGATCGGCGGCCGGGTGGTCTACGCGGTCGAGGATCTGAGGAGCTGGGCCGACCAGGGCCTGCGCACCTCCACCTCCGATCCGGGAGCCGGCACCGTGCGGCCGGCCCGCCCGGCGAGCCGCTGAGCCGCGCCATGGACGGGGTCTTCCGCACCGGCGACCGCTCGATGCAGCTCGACCTGTTCGTGGCGCTGCCCGGCGACATGGCGGTGCGCGACCAGCAGGACCTGATGGCGCATCCGTTCTTCTCGCTCGCCAAATCCAAGCGCACCGAGCCCATCGACTACGCCGCGGGCGACACGCGCATCCGCGTCGAGGGCACCGCCGAGCACGGCATCGCCACCATCTGGGACGCTGACGTGCTGATCTGGGCCGCCAGCCAGCTCGTCGAGGCGCGCGACGCCGGCCTGCGCACCGCACGTCTGCTTGCCGCCTCGCCGCACCAGATCCTCACCTTCACCGGGCGCGGCACCTCGTTGCGCGACTACCAGCGCCTGCGCGCTGCGCTCGACCGGCTCCAGGCGACCACGGTGGTCACCAACCTGCGCCAGCCCGACCTGCGGCGCCGGCACCGCTTCTCCTGGATCAACGAGTGGAAGGAGCGCACCGACGCTGCGGGCCGCCCGCTGGGGCTGGAGCTGATCCTGCCGGACTGGTTCTACCAGGGCGTCCTCGCCGACGCCTTCGTGCTGACCATCGGGCGGGAATACTTCGGCCTCACTGGGGGCATCGAGCGCTGGCTGTACCGGCTGGCCCGCAAGCACGCCGGCCGCCAGTCCGAGGGCTGGGCCTTCGACTTCCGCCACCTGCACGCCAAGTCGGGCAGCCTCGCCCGCTTCGCCAACTTCGCCATCGACCTGCGCACCGTCGCCCGGCGCCAGCGGCTGCCGGGCTACCGGCTGGCCGTCGAGCGCCAGCCGGACGGCAGCGAACGGCTGCGCTTCGCGCCGCAGACTTATCCACAGACACGGGGGATAAACCGGTGACACCGCTCGTGCTATCGGGTGTGCAAACGCTCGTGCCATCGGGTGCACGGCACTCGTGCTATCGGGTGCACGGACACCATCCAAACCCTTGGACTACAGGGCCGATTCGCGCCCTTAACGTATCTAACGGAGACTCTAACGAGTCTTTGTTGATGGGGCAGCGGAATCATGGGGACGGGCGGTATGCCGTCCGATTCCGGGGAGCGGCGTCATGATCGTGGCGCTGCTCAACCAGAAGGGCGGCGTCGGCAAGACGACGCTCGCCACCCACCTCGCCGCCGAACTGGCGCGTCCGGGTCACCGGGTCCTGCTGATCGACGCCGACCCCCAGGGCTCCGCCCTCGACTGGTCCGTGCAGCGCGACCGCGGTGGCCTGCCCCGGCTGTTCGCGATGACCGGACTGGCCCGCGAGACGCTGCACCGCGAGGTGCCGGAGCTGGCCCGCGGCTATGAGCACGTCGTCATCGACGGGCCGCCGCGCGTCACCGGCCTCGTCCGCTCGGCGCTACTGGCCGCCGACCTCGTGCTGATCCCGGTGCAGCCGAGCCCCTACGACGCCTGGGCGTCGGCGGAGCTGCTGCGCCTGCTCGACGACGCCCGCGGCTGGAAGCCCGGCCTGGAGGCGCGCTTCGTCCTCAACCGCTGCATCGCCCGCACGCTGCTGCTGCGCGACGCCCGCCGGGAACTTGCCGACACGCTGCCGCCGGCCCTGGTGGCGACGGTGGGGCAGCGCGTCGTCTTCGCCCACTGCGCCCGCGCCGGCCGGCTGGCGGCCGAGGAGGCCCCCGGATCGCTGGCCGCCCGTGAGATGGCGGCGCTCGCCGCTGAAGTGCTGAGGACGGTGCGGTGAGCGGCGGGCGGATCGGCTTCGGGGCGCGTCCCGGCACCCCCGACACCTGGGTGCGTCACGGCGACGGGCCGTCCACCCCCAAGGCGGACCTCTACACCGCCCGGCTCACGGTGGACGTCACGCCCGAACTGCGCGGGCGGATCAGAATGGCCGCCTTTCGCCGGGGTGTGACCATGGCCGTGCTGCTGCGCGAACTGCTGGAGGGCGCCTTTCCCGAGGAGGGCACATCATGATCGTGGCGCTTGTGAATCAGGCCCGTGGCGCCGGACGGACGACGCTGGCGGTGCATCTCGCCGGCGAGCTGGCTCTGCAAGGCAAGCGGGTGGCGTTGCTCGACACCGACTTGCGCTCTGGCGCCCTGGAGTGGGCCGAATGCCGGCGGCGCAACGACCTGCCGGCGCTGTTCGAGACCATCGGCATCGCCAGCCCGGACCTGCGCTGCGGCGTCTGGGGCCTGCACGCCCGCTTCGACCACGTGGTCATCGACACCCCGGCGGCGTCCACTCCGGCCCTGCGTGCGGCGCTGCTGGCGGCGGACACCGTGCTGGTGCCGACCCATCCCGAACGGGACGCCGTGGGGCGCTGCGCCGCCACCCTGCAGTTGGTGGTCGAGGCGCTGGCGGTCGAGCCGGCCATGACGGCGTCGGTGGTCCTGACGCATGCCCCCGCGGGCCTGGAGATCGAGCCGGGCACCGAGATGACCGTCTGCGGCCTGCGCCTGCCCGTGGCCGCCGCGGTGGTGGGCGAGCGGATGAGCTTCGCCATGAGCCGGGGCACCGGGCTGCTGGTCCAGGAGATCGACTTCGTCGGGCCGGCCGAGGTCGATGTCCGGCGGCTGGTCGATGAGGTGTTCGGTCGCGGCCGGACAGGGAAAACGGGCTGAGCGGGGCGGGGCCAGGGTGGTTTCGGGACCGGGCGTGGTGTGGCGTAGGAATGGCGGCAAAGACAGGCGGCCGGCGGTCACCGGAAATAATAGGCAACGGCTGCTTGGGAAGTAAGAAAGCCAGTTCAGCAAGATAAAAGAGCGTCTACGGCGTCGTTTCGTCCCGTTCCAGATCAACAGCTTATCTGTATTCCAGAGATGCTTGGGGATACAGGCGCATTCAACACGCCAATCCTCTTAACTCATCCGAGACGTTGAGAAAGAGCGGCGCGCGGCTCAACGATGATCATGCCGGATTTGTGTCCGGTGATCTGTGGGGTGGAGCATGGGAAAGCGGTTCGGCCTGTTCGGCGGCATCCTCGACGACGACGGCTTCAAGGCGCGGATGAAGGCGCTGGCCGACCGCGGTCGCCGCCTCGCCCGCGCCTACACCCGCCGGCCGATGCAGAAGGTCCGCGTCAAGGGCGCGCCGCCGCAGGCCGGCCCCTACGCCCGCCCGGTGATGGTCAAGGTGCTCTACCACGACCGCGCCCGCGGCGCCTACCCGAACACCGTCTCGGCGCTGGCCAACTACCTCGCCAAGGAGGGGCCGCTGTTCGACCGCGAACGGTTGGGCATCGACACCGCCGGGATCGTGGACGCCTGGTCGGCCGACCGCCGGGTGTTCCACCTCATCGTCAGCCCGAACGACGGGCACCGCATCGACGACATGGTGTCCTACGGCCGCGACGTCGTTACCGCCTGGGAACGCCGGGTCGGCCCCCTGGAGTGGGTGGCCTCGGTCGAGCGCAAACCCGACATGGCCCATCCCGACGGCAACCAGCACCTGCACATCATGGTGCGCGGCGTTCAGAACGACCGCGACCTCCACCTCGACCCGGACGTCGTCTCGCGCTGGCTGCGCCATGACGCCGTCGAGGTGACCACCGACCGTCTCGGCTACATGACCGAGCGTGAGCGCCGCGATTTCGAGCGCCAGCTCGTCGAGATGCAGCGGCTGCGCGAGCAGCAGCGTGGCCGCGAGGTTGGGCGCGACGATCTCCACGATCTGGGAGGGCGCGAGCTGTGACCGCTCCCATCCTCCGCGCCGCAACCCTGCTGCTGGTCTGGCTCGCCGCGGTGTTCGCCATCACCGAGCTGACCGGCTGGCTGTTCGCCTGGCCGGCCGTCTTCGGTGGGCTGCGCGTCGGTCCCGCCGCCCTGTACTGGCCCGGTCAGTTCCTCGGCTGGCGCGGGCTGCTGGCCTCCGGCCACCGCTGGATCGTCGATGGCGCCGCGGTGGTGTCGGGGCTCTGCGCGCTGGCGCTGGCCGTCCGGGTCGTCCTCGACCTGCGAGGGACCCGCCGGCCGGGCTTCGGTGCCGGCCGCTGGGCGGACCGCGCCGCCGTGCGCCGCAGCGGCCTGCTGGGAGGGGGACGGCGATGACCAACCGCTCCTCCGTCATCCTGGGCGCCTACGGCCGGGACCTGCTGCACGAGCGCACCATGCAGCCGGTCCTCGTCATCGGCCCGACCGGTTCGGGCAAGACCACCACCGCCGTGCACCCGACGCTGCTGGCATCCTGGGACGAAAGCGCGGTGGTCTGGGACTTCAAGGGTTCGGTCACCGAGGACACCAGCCGCGCCCGCACCCGCTTCGGCGACGTCATCGTGCTCGACCTCGCCCGCCGGGGCGGCCCCCGCTACAACCCGCTGATGGCGGTGCGGCCGGAACCGTACCTCGTCCCCGACTGCCAGCACGCCGCCCGCGTCCTCACCGAGGGCGAACAGGAGGGGCACTGGCGCAACGCCGCCTTCTCCTACCTCACCGGCGTCTTCGTCTTCCTGCTGACCGCCGCGGCCGATTCCGAAAAGTCGCTGGCCGGTGCCCGTCGGCACATCCTGCTCGGCGACGAGGGGCTCAAACTGATGCTGGCCGAGGGCGTCCACCCGACCGCCCAGCGCGCCGCCCAGGAGCTGTGGGACAAGAGCCTGGCGCTCGCCGAGGAGCGCGGCGCCGGCGAGGGCGAGGGGAAGGGGCGGCCGGGCGGCGGTTCCGCCCCGCCCGACAAGAGCCTGCACTACCGCAAGTCGGTCTACGTCACCGCCTCGGTGCTGCTGGCCGAGTTCGAGGATTCCGTCCTGGAGGCGCAGACCGCCGTCAGCGACTTCTCCATCGCCGACCTCGTGGCCGGCGAGCGGCCGGTCACCCTCTACATCGTTGCCCGCCCGCTCGACGCCCGCCGCCTGCGCCGGGTGTTCAAGCTGATCCTGACGCAGATGGTGGACTTCCTCACCATCGACCGCGCTCTGGCCGACGACGGCCGGGCGCGGCGCTGGCGGCTGCTGGTGGTGCTCGACGAGTTCCTCCAGTTCCACCTGCGCGAGGCGGCGGAGTGGATCAAGTACGTCCGCGAGTACGGCATCCGCCTGCTCCTCCTGGCCCAGAGCCTGTGGGAGGTCGAGGAGGAGTATGGCCGCGGCCTCACCGCCAACTGCCGGCTGGTGGTCTTCCGCCCCAACTCGTCGGACGAGGCCGAGCGCATCAGCCGCATGGTCGGCGAGGCCATCGAGGAGGTGCCGACCCGCTCGACCTCCAAGGGCCTGCTCGACCTCTTCCCCACCGTCAGCCGCGGCGTGCGGGTGGACCGCCGGCCGGTGCTGCCGATGCACGAGGCGCTGGAGATGGGCGGGGACGACCTGATCGTCTTCGGCTACGGCAAGCCCATCCGCGGCACCCGCCTGCACCCTTACGCCGATCCGCGCTGGCGCCCGCTCTACGGCCGCGCCACAGCGGCCTGGACTCCCAACCCCGACGCCAACCGCTGGTTCGGCGCCACCGGCCCGGCTGCCGAGGCCGGCGTGCCCGACACGCCCACGCTCCCCCGGCGTCCCGGCAAACCCCCGAAGGTCTGGACATGACGGACACCCCCGACACCACCGCCACCCGCCCGGTGTCCGCCCGCGTGCCGGTGCCGCTGGCCGACCAGATCGCCCTGGTCCAGGCCCGTCAGGGATTGCGCACGCTGAGCGATGCGGTGATCCACGTGCTCGACAAGGGGCTCGACGCCATCGCCAACGAGCGGGCGAAGACCGAGCGGCTGGAAGCCACCGTCGCCCGCATCGACGATCTGCTGATCACCGTGGTCGCCGTGCTCAACCTCGTGCACGACCTCGACCCGGCGGCGGTGACCGAGACCAAGGCGGCCGTTCAGCAGCAGCTCGGCCACCCCCGGCGCACGGTGCCCAGCGTGCGTGACGGCTTCCACCCGAAGGAAACCGGCGCATGACCGAACCGGTGACGATCGACGAGCCGGCACGCCGGGAGATGCTGCTGCTGGCCCTGCGCCGGCTGATGGAGGGGCTGTTCGGCGACCTGTTGTCCCGCGACGACGTCGCCAACGTCCTGGTGCTGCCGCCCTTGCGCGGCTCCGGCCGCTGCCGCGTCGTCGTGAAGAACGGCCCGTCGCCGGAGTTCGTCCGCGAGGCCGATCCCGATCAGGTGCGCCGCTTCCTCGCCTACGTCGCCGGCTTCCAGCGCAAGGAGCTGCGCCGCGACCGCCCGACGCTCGACGTCACCCTGCCGGAGACCGGCGAACGCATCCACGCCGACGTCGAGCCCGTCACCACCGGCCCGGCCTGCTCGATCCGCAAGCCCTACCGCGGCCGCATCACGCTGGACGACTGGGTGCTGTCCGGCGCCGCGACACCGCTCCAGGCGCGGCTTATCCGCCGGCTGATCGACGGGCGCCGCACCGTGGTGATCGCCGGCGACGTGGACACCGGCAAGACCACGCTGCTGCGTGCCTGCCTGGAGGAACCCGCCTTCCGCACCGGGCTGCCGGCGGTGTTGCAGGACCCCTACGAGTTCGAGCCGCCGTGCCCGCACGCCTACGCCATGGTCGCCGACCCGTGGGCCGAGCCGCCGGTCACCCTGGAGACGCTGGTCGCCAACGCGTTGCGCGTGCCGATGACGCACTTGGTGCTCGGCGAGGTGCGCCGGGCCGAGGCGCGGCAGATGGTGGTCGGCTGGACCACCGGGCATCCGGGGCTGTGCACCGTGCACGCCGGCTCGGCCTGGGACGCCCTCGACCGCATCGCCCAGATGGTCGGCCTCGGCGGCGTCGCCATGGACGCGCTTCAGATGCGCTGGATCGCCAAGGCGGTGCACGCGGTGGTGCACCTCGCCCGCGACCGCGCGGGCAAGCGCTTCGTCAACGAGATCGTCCGGGTCGAACGCTTCGATCCGGAGCACGGGTTCGTCCTCCGCCCGCTGGGGGCGGGGGAGCTTGACGGTGGAGGTGAGGATGCGGAGCTTGCGTGACGCGCGCCGGGGACTGGCCCTGGCGCTGGTGCTGGCGTGGACGGCGATGCCGGCGCACGCCCAGGTGATCGCCAACCTCGGCGCCGAGCTGCTGTCCTGGCAGGCGGTGTTCGACACCAACTTCGTGCCGATCGCCGTCACCGCCGGTCTGCTGCTGGCGCTGGTTGCGGCGATGTTCTCCCGCATCGCCGGCGTGGTGGTGTTCGTCTTCACCGTGGCCGGCGCCGCCGCCTATGGGGCGCGCGACGCCATCATCGCGCTGGCCGGGGGCTGAGCGATGGAGACCCCGCTGCCGCCGCCGTCCGTTCCCGACGGCTGGGAGAAGCCGGTCCGCCGCACCTCGGTGCGGCCGACCAAGATGCCGCTCGGCGTGCCGATGGAGCTGCTGGCCATCGCCGTCTGGCTGGCCGCGGAGCTGTGGCTGGCTTTGGGCGCCATCCCGCAGGCGGTGGCGGGGTTCCTGCTCGTCTTCCTGACGGCGCGCTATCTGACGCGCCGCGATCCCTGGTGGCTGGAGATCGTCCGCCAGAACACCTCGGCCTGGCTGCTGCGGGCGCTGCGCACCGGCGGCCGGTCGCTGTCCCTTTCCTCCTACCGCGCCCCGAGGTGAGGCATGCTCGACCTGACCGCCTTCGACGACGGCTTCGATTCCCTGTCCCGGCATCTGCCGTGGGACTGCTTCGTCTGGCCCGGCGTGGTGCTGCTGGAGGAGGACGGCGCGCTGATGGCCGTCGTCGAGTACGGCGGGCGCGACCAGGACGGCCAGGACCCCGCCGAGCGGATGCAGACGGCGCTGGCCGCCGGCAACGTGCTGTTCCCCTTCACCGGCGGCTGGACCTTCCATTTCGAGATGCAGCGGCGGTCCGCTGGTGGTTACCCGCGCTCCACCGGCGCGCACCCCGTCTCCGAGCTGATCGACCGGGAGCGTCACGCCCGGCTCGACCAAGCCGGCCGGCAACTGCGCACGCGCACCTTCGTGGCGATCACCTACACGCCGTCCCGGCCCACCACCCGCACCGTGGCGTCCTGGTTCACCCGCAACCCGCCCGAACGCGCCCGGCCGGACGTCATGCGCGACCACGTCGAGCCGTTCCGTCAGCTCGTGCTCCAGTTCGCCGGGCTGCTCGGCCGCGCGGTCGGCTGGGCCAGGATGCTGGACGACGATGGCGTGCAGACCCTGCTGCACAACTGCGTCTCGCCCTTGCACCAGCGCCACGTCACCGCCCCCGACATCCCCGGTTTTTCGATCAAGGCCAATCTGGTGGACGTCGGCTTCAAGCCCGGTTCCTTCCCGGCCTGGAGCAACGGCGGGGCCGAATGGCCGGTCCGCATGATCGGCATTGGTGGCTACCCCAAGGTCAGCCACCCCGGCCTGCTCAACGTGCTGGACAAGCTGCCCTTCGAGTTCCGCTGGTCGGTGCGCTTCGAGGCGATGGACCACGTGCAGGCGCGCGGCGTCTTCGCCGCGCTGTGGCGCAAGCACGACGACACCTCCTACGACTGGCGCTCCGTCCTGCTGCGCGCCGTCGGTGGCTACGCCGCCCTGCGTCACGACCCGGTCGGCGTCATGGAGGCGCTGGAGGCCGAGGCCGCGCGCCTGGAAGCGGAGCAGGCCGGCACCAGCTCGGGCTGGATGACGCCGACCGCCGTGCTGTGGGGCCGATCGGTCGAGGAGGTGGAGGAGCGCCGCGACGAACTGGTCAAGGCGCTGCGCACGCTGGGCTTCACCGTCATCGAGGAAACCTGGGGCGCCGAGCGGGCGTGGTACGGCACGCTGCCCGGCCACGTGCGGCCGAACCCGCGCAAGGTGCCGCTGACCCAGGTCCAGCTCGCCGATTTCCTCGTCCTCTCCTCCGCCTGGGGCGGGCCGGAGCGCAACCCGCACCTCAAATGCGATCCCCTCATGCAGTTGGAGGCCGAGGGCGGCACGCCGCTGATGCTCGACATCCACCAGGGCCAGGACGGGGCGGCGCTGGTGATCGGGCCGCCGCGCACCGGCAAGTCCACCGTGCTGGCCTTCATGGGGCACCAGTTCCTCGCCCGCGTTCCACAGGGACGTGTCGTCTGGATCGACGTGGACGCCACCGAGAGCACGTCGCTGGTGGCGACTTGGGCGGCCGGCGGCGAGTTCCTGTCCATGGGCTCGGGCGACGGCGCGCTCGGCGACCTCGCCTTGCAGCCGCTGGCCGACGTCGACACCCCCAACGGCTTCGCCTGGGGCCACGGCTTCGTCATGGACCTGCTGCGCCTCCAGGGCGTGCTGGCACCGGGCAACCTCTCGGCGGCCGAGGCCGGCGACGTGGTGGACGCCGCCCTGCACCTGCTGGCCGTCTCGCCGCCGGCCGAGCGCACGCTGTCGCACCTCGCTCATCTGGTGCAGGACAACATCGTTCGCATCGCGCTGGAGCCCTACTGCCGCGGCGGTCCCTACGGCGATCTCGTCGACGCGGCCGAGGACCGCTTCCTCGGCTCCGCCTGGACCACGGTGGACATCGGCGCGCTGATCGACCGTGGTCCCGGTGCGGCGCCGGTGATCAAGGCGCTGTTCCGCCGCTTCTACCGGCTGTTCGAGGACGGCCGACCGACGCTGTTCCTGGTCGATGAGGCGTTCAAGGCCTTGAAGCATCAGCCGGCCGAGCTGGACGAGCTGCGGCGGCGCGGGCCGAAGAAGAACGTCGCCCTGGTGCTGGCCACCCACCAGCTCGACGACATCGAGGGCTCGGCCATCGCGGCGATGTTGAAGACCATCCAGGTCCTGCTGCTGCTCGCCGATCCCAACGCCGCCAAGCGCTCCATCCTGCGCGACTGGGGGCTGAACGCCACCCAGGCCGCTCAGGTCGCCCGCGCCATGCCGCGCCGCGACGTCTTCTTCAAGACGCCCGAGGGCAGCCGGCTCGGCCAGCTCACCCTCGATCCGGCGGCGCTCGCCGTCTGCGGCTGCGGCGGGGCGGCCCACAAGCGCCGGGCCTTCGAGCTGAGGACCGACGTCGGGCCGCAGCGCTTCGCCGCAGAATGGCTGCGCCGCAGCGGCTTGATCGAGGTCGCCGACACCCTGGAGACGCTTCATGAAGGAGAAACCCCATGAGGACCAGCACCCTGCGCGCCCCCACCGCGGCGCTCGCTCTCACGGTCGGCCTGACCGCCGTTCCGCCCCCCGCCCATGCCTTCCTGGGCGGGCTGCTCAACAGCTTCTTCGGCGGTGGTGGTGGAGGCGGCTGCTTCTCCGAGGAGGGCGACGGGCTGTTTGGCACCGCGCTTTCGGTCGCCGCCGGTTACGTCACCGCCGGAGCCGCCGGAGCCGCCATGGGGGCCGGCTCCAGCCTGACGGGGAGCGGCGGCTCCCAGGCGCCCGGCTGCCCCATCATGGAGAGCGAGCCCCTGATCGTCGAAGGCATGGTCCAGCGCCAGGAGGTCGAGATCATCGCCCAGACCGCGCACATGCTGACCCAGATCGACAACATGATCCGCATGCGCCGGCTGTCGGATCTCGACACCCGCGTCGACGTGGCCGTCCGGCTCGGCGACGCCCGCCGCACTGCCGGCCTGGTGGACCGGGTGCTGTGGAGCCTGGACGGCGTCGGGCAGCAGTTCGCCGACCTCTACCCCGAAGCCCTGCCCGAGGGTATGACCGCCGAGGCCCTGGCGGAGCACCAGGCCGAGCAGGCGCGCCTCGCCCGGGACGCCAGCCGGGCCAGCAAGCTGGTCTCGGCCGACGTCATGACCGGCATCGAGGACTACCCGGCCCGCGCCCGGGCGCTCATGGCGGCGCTGAAGGCGTGCGACGGCCAGACCTGCGCCATCGACGCCGGCACCCAGGCGACGCTGCTCACCGCCGAGGTCGCCGGCCAGCTCCTGATGATGCAGGCGGCGCACCACCGGGCGGCGGAAGCTCAGCTCGACTACGAGCAGGCCGCCGTCGAGCGCGCCCGCCAGCACACGCGCATCAACTGGCAGGGCCTCGACACCTACGGCGCACCGGGGAGCTGAACCATGACGGCACGTTCGATCCTGCTCGCCTTCGGCGTGATGCTGGTCGTCAGCATCATCGGTGCCGTGGCCCTGGTGCTCTACGTCCGCTCCGACAACGGGGCGTCCGCCCTGGAGCGGTTGGAGCGCAGCAACCCGGCTTGGAAGGGCATCGGCACATACACCGCACCGGAAAGGTGACCGCCATGGACGTCAGTGCCCTCTCGGTCGTCCTGCACCAGCTCACCGCCGCCGTCGTCACCGGCCTCGGGCTGCTCGGGCCGGACGTGCAAACGGCGCTGCGCCTGCTGATGACGTTCTCCTACACGCTGGCCCTGCTGCTCTGGCTGTTCGAGGGCAAGGCGGCGGTGCACGGCCCCTTCCTGCGCATGCTGCTGAAGTTCGCCGCCATCGGCGCCCTGGTCGAGTGGTTTCCTGCCGGTTCCGCCGCGCTGATGCAGGCCGCCGCCCAGCAGGGATTGAACCTCGTGCCCGGCGGCGGATTCGCCCTCGACGACCCCGGCTACATCGCCCACCTCGGCATCCAGGCGGTGATCCCGCTGATGCAGCGCGTCAAGGAGATGCTGGGGCCGGTCGATTTCTTCCTGAACTTCGTCGAGATCGTCATCTTCCTGCTGGCCGCCCTGGTGGTGATCGTCAGCTTCTGCATCCTGGCGATCCAGGTGTTCCTCGCCTTCCTGGAATACCGGCTGCTGTCGCTGGCCGCCTACCTCGCCATCCCCTTCGCCGTGCTGGGACCGACCAGCTTCGTCGCCGAGCGCGCCATCGGCTACATCGCCGCCACCGCGCTGAAGCTGCTGGTGCTCGGCTGCATCATCGCCATGTGCAGCGCCACGCTGCTGGCGCTGACCTTTTCCGGCACGCCGACGCTGGCCCAGGCGTTCGGAGTGGCGGTGCTGGCCGCCGCCATCTTCGTGCTGGCCATCAAGGCGCCACGCGCCGCCGCCGGCTTGGTCAACGGCGGCCCGGTGATGGACGGCATGACGGCGCTGGCCGCCCTGTGGACCGCCGGCTGGCTCGGCATGCGCACCATGGCCGGAGCGGCGGCGGCCACCACCGGGGCACCCGGCAGCCTCGCCATGGGCGCCTCGGCGGTGTGGGGCGGCCTGCGCCATGCCATGGGCGGCGCGACATCGTCCATCGGCAGCACCGGCGGCGGTGCCGATGGCGGAACCGGCGGTGGGTCCGCTGGCGCCTCGGCCGGACGGCGCTACCCGGCCGGCCGCTTCGGTGGCTCCCAGGCTTCGGCCCCGCGCGGCAGCGGCTGGGACAAGCCGATGACCGACGCCCAGCGCGGCGAACTCGACCGCCTCGCCGCCGGCCGCACCGTCGATCCCAATCTCACCCGTGGGCAGGCCAGCCGGCTCATCGAACGCTGGGGCGGCGAAGAGTCGTGGCTGCGCCGCACCGCCTCCAACGCCACCGAACGACCGCAGGATCCGCCGGGCCAGACGCCCGGAACGGATCGCCGCGCCGACGACAAGGAGACTGACCCGTGATGAAGGAGCGCGTCGTCAACGTCTACGACCCACCGCCGGCGGCCGTGCCCGACAGTGCGAACTACCTCGCCGCCATGACCTACCGCGCCAGCCGCGAGGCCAAGGCGCTGCGGCTCAAGCGCTGGACCTTCGCCCTGGCCGTGCTCGGCCTGTCCTGGGGCTCGCTGATGACCTGGGACAACCTGCGCATCGCCGGCAAGCTGGTGGAGATCGCCCGGTACAAGCCGGTCTACCGCGTCGAGCAGGAGATGGACGGCCACCAGCGCCTCGTGCTGCTCGACAACACCATCACCGTGACCAAGGGTGCGCGGATCAACGCCGTCCAGTGGTTCGTCCGCTGGCAGCGGCAGATCGGCACCGACCCGGTGATGCTGGCCAGGGACCGCGCCGCCGCCCGCGCCCGGCTGACCGGCGGCGCCGAGCGCAAGTGGGACGCCCTGCTGGCCGCTGACCTCGCCCCGGCCGAGGGCTGGACCCGCGACGTCGCCGACGTCCGCGTCCAGGAGCGCGAGGCCGACCCGAAGACCGGCGCCACCGCCTTCTACGTGGTGTGGACGGAGACGGTGTACCGGGACTTCAAGCCGCGCGCGAAGACGCTGATGAGCGCCGCCGTGGTCACCGTGGACGGCCCCTCGCGCGACGGCGCGCTCGACGGCGTGTCGATCTCCGGCTTCTCCGAGCCCAGCGGCACGCCGCTGAAGGCCGAGACCAAGGAGCCGGCCAAAGCCCACCCCATTCCTCATCCCGAGACGATGGAGCCCCAGCCATGAGACTCCCGGTTCCCCTGCTGGCGCTGCCGCTGCTCGCCGCCTGCGCCACCGAGCCGCCCTTGGCGCCGGCCGCCGGTCCCGCCAGCCCACAGCGCCCCTACACCCTGGCCGACCTGCACATCCCGCCGACGGCGATGGAGCGGGAGCCGAAGGAGAAGGCAGCGCCGCGTCCATCGCGGGCGCAGACGCGCAGTTGGGTCGGGCAGGCCAACGAGGCCGCCCTCGATCTGCCGACGCTCACCTGCTTCAAGGGCAAGAGCTGCGAATACTGGTACCAGCCCGACATGCAGTACCTCGTCTACATGGCCGAGGGGAACCAGACGCTGGTCTGCCTGAAGCCGGGCGAGGTGGTGCGCGACATCGTCGCCCCCGGCGCCCAGGTGTGGATTCCCCACACCCCCTACAGCTTCGGCAAGGGCGCCCGGCGCACCGAGTGCATCGCCTTCATGCCCCGCCGCGCCGGCCTCAACCAGCAGATCTCCCTCTTCACCAGCGAGCGCAAGTACGACCTCAACGTCGAAACCCACACGCGCACCCACCACGTCGAGGTGCGCTGGCGCTACCCCGAGGACTATCTCGCCACGCTCAACGGTCAGGCCGCAGTCATTCCGGCCGCCGGAGGCGACCGGCGCGACCGCACCACCGAGCTGGCCTACCGCGACCGGCGCTGCACCTACACGCTGGACGGCGACACCCCCGAATGGCGGCCGGTGCCCACGGCCGACGGCCAGCCGCCGGTGTGCGACGACGGCGAGGTGACGGTGATCAACTTCACCCCCGGCGCGCTTGGCGCCTACGGCGCGCCGATCCTCTGGCGCATCGGCGCCGACGGCACCCGCATCCCCGTCCAGTACGGCCGGATGAACGCCACCTACCGCGTCGCCGGCATCCACGACCACCTGCTGCTGGCGATCGGCGCGCAGGAGGTGCACATCCGGAGGACCCGCCCGTGACATCGGTCAACGACACCCCGCCGCTGCCGCCCGATCCGCTGGCCCGCCACCGGGTGGTGACCTCCGGTCCGCACGTCGTCCGCATCCTGCTGGTGGCGGGCGTGGTGATCGGGCTGGGGTTGGCGGCCTACATGCTGGGCCGCAGCCAGGGGGGCGGGGGCTTGCCGAAGCTGTCGGTCGCCCTTGGCCCGACCCAGCCGGAGCCGCGGCTGCCCAGCTACGAGGACATGGCGCCCAAGCCGGCGCCGGCCCCGCCGCCGGTGCCCCGCATCGAGAAAGACCCGCCGCCTCCGCCGGTGCGACCGCAGGCCAAGGCGGCTCCGAAGGAGGACGAACTGCGTAAGAAGGCGATGGAAGCCGGCGTCGGTGGTTGGAGCCGCAAGGAGGACGCGGGTGCTGCGACTGCCATTCAGACCGGGACGTCGGGCTTCGCCGCCGCCGGGTCCGAGTGCTTCGTGCCGCCCGGCACGCCGATCCCCCTGCTGACGGCGAACCGGGTGGTGACCGAGCGTGGTGGCATCGTCACGGCGCGCGTCACGCAGGACGTCTGGGACGCCGGCTTCGCCTGCCTGGCGGTGCCCGCCGGCTCGGTGGTGACGCTGGACGTCGGCAGCGGCGTCAGCAAGGGGCAGAAACGCATCGAGGTGGCCAATCCGGTGATCACCCGGCCCTGGCCGCGCAACGACACGGTGCGCGTCGCCGCGGTCGGGACGGACGCCACCGGTGCGGCGGGGCTGGCCGGGTCGGTGCAGGTGCCGTGGCTCCAGACCGGGCTGCTGATCGCCGCCAGCACGGCGGTGGACATCGCGGCGGCGGCGCTGACCGGCGGCGGCAGCCTGATCGGCGGCATCCTCGGGCACAGCATCGACCGTCCGCTCGACAAGGCGGCCAAGGACCTGCTCGACCGGGCACCCGTCATCACCCTGGACGCCGGAGAGCCGGTGCTGCTGCTGTTGCGCGGCGGCCTCAAGGCTGACGATTTCCGCGATGAACGCTGACTCTGATGAGGCACCGTTTTGGCAGTCAGAGGGTGTGACGGGCTTCCCCACGCCAAGCGGTTCGGTTCCGAACCGGAGGCTGAGGACGAGCCCCACCACGGAATGCCGCTGCCGCCGAACAGGCGAGTGCCGCTGCCGTCCTCCTTCGGGAGGGCGGCTTCGCGCTCAGCATGCCGTGCCGGCCACTCGCGGCGGCTGGCGAGTCATCCGTCCATCAAGCGGGTGGTGCGCCCGTCGTCTCCTCCGATTGCCGGGAGCCATGGAGTTCGCAGAGAACAGGCGTGCCAGCGGTTGTGGAGCAGCCCGCGATCGTTCCGATTCCCGGCAGGGGTGTGTCCGCCGGCGCGTGGGCGTCCTATTCACCGGGAGGAACCCCGGCCGCCATCAGGAGACGGTCGAGGGCTTCCCCGAGTTGCCGCGGAGTGACCGGCTTATGGACGATATGAAGGCCATGCGCGGCGGCGTCGCGCTGGACCTCGTTTCCCGTCTCCCCGGTCAGGATGATGCCCGGAACGTCAGCACCGCAGGCCTCACGCACCCGCAGGATGGCTTCGGATCCGTTGCGCCCCTCGCGCAGCCGGTAGTCGGCGATGGCGACGTCCGGACACCGGCCGCAGGACGTCATCAAGACCAGCGCCCGGTCGGTGGTGTCGGCGGCCAGCACGTCGTAGCCCCACGCCTCGAACGTCGCTTTCAGCCCCAGCAGCACGATGGCGTCGTCGTCCACCAGCACCGCAAGACGGCCGTTGCCCGCGGCCTGGGGTGCCGACGTGGCGCCCGGCCGTGCTTCCGCCCGGCCGAGCGGCACCTCGATGGAGAACACCGAGCCCCGGCCCGGCGTCGAGTGCACCTCGACCGGATGCTTCAGCAGCAAGGACAGACGCTGAACGATGGCAAGCCCCAGGCCCAGGCCGCGGTTGCGGTCGCGTTCCGGATTGCCGACCTGATGGAACTCCTCCCAGATCCGTTCCAGGTGCTCGGGCGGGATGCCGATGCCGGTGTCGCTCACCTCGACGCGCAGGCGGTCGCCCGCCGGACGGCATTCGATGGCGATGCGCCCGCTCTCGGTGTAGCGCAGCGCGTTCTCGACCAGATTGCGCACCATCCGGCCGAGCAGCGTCCGGTCGCTGTGCACGACGATGGAACAGGCCGAGACCTCGAAGGTGATCCCCTTGGCCGCGGCGATCGGCGTGTAGGCGGCACCGGTCTGCTCGACGAGATCCTGGATGGCGAAGTCGTCCAGGACCGGCTCGACGATGCCGGCGTCCAGGCGCGAGATGTCGAGCAGACTCTCCAACAGGTCCCGCATCGCGTCCAGGCCACGGCCGAGATGCTTCAGGGCCTCCCGCCCCTTGGGGGCGACGTGCGGCTTGAGGACGTCGAGGAACAGCAGGAGCGACTGCATCGGCTGGCGCAGGTCGTGCGACGCCGCGGCCAGGAATTTCGACTTGGACAGACTGGCCTGTTCGGCCTTTTCCTTGGCCAGCTGCAGATCCCTCTCGGCCTGCTTGCGGGCGGTGATGTCGTCGAGGAGGATCCCGACGCGGTGCCGTGCGGGACCGACCGGGAACGCGTAGACGGCGTACCAGCGGCCCAGCGCGGCCGTCCGATGCTCGAAGCGCTCCGAGCGCCCGGTCAACGCGATCCGGCCGTAGATTTCGAACCAGTGCTCCTCATGCTCCGGCTGCATCGCGCGCATGCGCTTGCCAGCGGCATCCCGCAGGTCCGTCTGCGCCTCGAAAGCCGGATTCACCTCGGCGAAGACATAGTCGACCGGCCGGTTCCGTTCGTCGAACACGACGTCCACCGTGCAGAACCCCTGATCGATCGAGGTGAACAGAAGCCGGTAGCGCTCCTCGCTCTCGCGCAGCCGCGCCTCGGCGCGGGCGCGTTCGACCGCCGCCCACAGCCGCTCGCAGGTCTCCTCGACGATCTCCACCTCGGCCGGCGTCCAGGCCCGCGGCTCGGGATGGTGGACGAACAGCACGGCGACCATGCGCCCATCCTTCACCAGCGGCACGTCGAGGATGCTGCGTGTTGCGATGCCGTCGTAGGCGGCGACCACCTCGGGCGCGCGCGTCCGCGCGTCCGCGCGCACGTCGGGGATGACGATCGTCTCGCCGCGCTTCATCTCGGCGATGAAGGCCGGCCCGAAGTCGTCCATGCGCCAGGTGCCGGCGACCGACGGGACGCGCCCGTCGTTCCAGTCGTGGTGCACGGTCACGTGCGCCTGCGCCGCGTCGACCTCGCCGTAGCCGGCCTGGGCCGCCTGGAGGAACGCGCCCAGCGTGGTGGTGGCGGCGGCGATCATCGCGTGCGGGTCGGCCAGATCGCGCAGCTGTTCGGTGAGCGTGAGGCGGTAGGTCTGGCGATGCTCCTCCCGCTTGCGCCCGGTGATGTCGAGAATGAACTCCACGGCTTCGCCGTCGGCGAGCAGGCGTGGGGCGAACAGGCCCCACCAGCGCGAGCCGTCCTTGCGGAAGTATTCCTTCTCATAGGGCGTCGCGCGGCCGGTGGTGGTCAACTCGGTGAACGCGCGCCAGCTCGCCGCCATGTGCTCGGGTGGGGTCAACTCCTGCCATTGGAGTTGGCCGGCCGCCACGTCCTCGTGCGTGAACCCGGAAAAGCTCAGGAAGGCGGCGTTGGCCTCCCTGATGGTCCCGGCCGGATCGAAGAAGATCACGCCGACCGTCTCGGTCGCCAGGGCGCGGCGCAGGCGTTCCTCGCTGTGGTGCAACGCTTCTTCGGCGCGCTTGCGCGCCGTCACGTCGCTGGCAACGCCGAACCACTCGGTGATGTCGCCCCCGGCGTCGAGAACCGGCACGGCGCGCGAGTGCGTCCATCCCAGGGTTCCGTCCGCGAGCCGGACCCGGTGCTCCAGCGCGAAGACGCTTTTGCTCCGGACGGCGTCCTGGATCGTCGCCAGGACGCGGGGCCGGTCGTCCGGGTGGATGTAGTCCTCCAGCCAGCCGCGGTTCGCCGTCTCGGTGGCGGAGAGGAAGCCCCCGCCGCTCAGCTGGCGCATCTCCGACCAATCGGGGCTCATGCGGTACATGACCTCCGAACTGGCTTCCGCCAAAGCCCGGAACCGCTCCTCGCTGGTGCGCCGGGCGACGACCGTCGGGGTCGTCTCCGTGCAGAGGACCAGGACGCCGCCCACGCCGTTCGGCGCCCCGGCGTCGGTGATCGGGCTGTAGCCGTAGGTCCAGTAGACGTCGTCGCGCCGGCCATGGCGGGTGATGGGGACCAGCTGATCCTCGTGCCAGGTCGGTTCGCCCCCCGCCATGACCTGCCCGATCTGCGGCCCGATGACGTCCCAGGCCTCCGGCCACGCCTCGGGGCCGCGGGCGCCCAGGATGGAGGGGTGCTTCTCCGGCCCGAGCGAGGCGGCGTAGGCGTCGTTGTAGAGGCAGACGTGCTCGGGACCCCAGAAGATGAACACCGGATGGCGGGTGGTGAGCATGATGCCGACCGCGGTGTTCAGGCTCTGCGGCCAGTTCCCGGTCGGGCCGAGGGGGGTGCGCGACCAGTCGTGCGCCCGCATCAGCGCCCCCATGGTGCCGCCTCCCATGGGCCAGACGCGCGGGTGCCCGGTGTCAGCGTCCATGACCACCCTCCGGGGTGGGGGCGGTTTTCGGACGGGGTTGCACGGGCGTTCGTTCCTGAAGCAGGCGCAGTGCGTCGCGGATCGCCTCGCTGACGGTCTGGTAGCGGCCGGAGGCCGCCTGTGCCTGGACGGAGCGGTCGAGGTCCGGCGTGAGGGGGATGCTCTGGCTGACGCGCCTGGATATGGGCATTCTGGCAGGACGATGGTTGGTGCTGGTTCGTACGACAAAGAGGAACACGCGGACAGATTTCAAGTTGCTTGTCCGATATAGTTGGGTACGCGCGATCCGGATCGTCGTGTTCGGCTGGCGTCCTGACGCTGCCCGGAACGGGTTCTCCGAAAAAAATCCGTTCCGCGATCTGCGCCTGCGCTCTTGAGGCAAGTTGCCGACGTCTTATGTTGAAGGGGTATGGCTTCTCCGAAGCGGCTTGAGACGTTGCAGGCAAAGGTTCGTGCGGTGCTGGAGCGCAGACATCGGCTCTTGGAGGCCGCCTATGCGCGTTTGCGCTCCGCCGAAGACGTCTTGGCCACATCCCGACGCCTGACACACCGCAAGGAGAAGCCCGATGGTCGCGACACAGCTCCCCATGGAAAGGGCTGAAGAGCAGCGCGTGGATGCGGAGGACTGGCGACGGCGCGGTGAGGCGCGGCGGAGCAATTCCGAAGAGGCCCGCGCCGCAGCCGAACGCCAGCGCGCCGAAGCCGAACAGGAACGGGCGGCGGCCTTCGAGCGCCAGGAGGAGGCTGAAGGCGTTCGCCTCATGGCCGAGGAGGGGCGGATCACCGGCGAGGCACAACGGCGGGAAGCCGAGGATTGGCGCATCAAGGACGAGGATCAGCGTCGATCCGCCGAGGAGGCGAGGCGCGCGGCGGAGGACGCACGTCAAGCCGAAGAACGGGCACGGGCGCTCCGTGAGGAGGCCGGTCGCTGCGCCGAAGAAGCCCGCGTGCATGCTGAGCAGGCTCGTGCGGACGCGGAACGCACCCGTGCCGCCGCCGACGAGCAGCGCCAACTCCTGGAGGAGATGCGGGAAACGGTCCGGCGCTATGAGACCCTGTTGGATCAGCGCCAATGATCCTTGGATCAGGGCAGGTCGGCCCACCCGTTCATCCGATGCCATATTGCGTTCGCTCTTCCGGGTTGGGCGGCATTGTCCCGGTTTACTCAGGGCATGGACGACCACGCCCTCATTGCATGGTCTCGGCACCTCCGCGAGCGCGTGCGGGAGGCTCTGGCGCACCACGCCGCGCTGCTGGAGCAGCTCCGGCATGCGGTGGCGGCCAGCGAACCGGAAAATGGGGCAGGTCCACGGGTGAGCGAGGAGCAGCGTAAGGACTTCCAAGATTGTTCCGATGATTCGGTCCAAGCGGGAGGGGGCAATGGACGACATCGATCCGGAAGATTTACGGCGCCATCAGACGATCGAAAACCTGATACGCCGCCATAGAGAACTCATCGTGCGTGCCCGGGCCATCGTCGAAGAGTCCCGGCGCCTTCGTGCCGCTTGGCGGCAGGAACGGGAACAGGCCCGCGCCCGGCTCGAGGCGGTTCAAGGCCAGAACGTCATCTGCATTGAGCAGGCCAAGACGGCCTTGGCGAAGTCCGCCGACGCCGTTTGCAGCAGCATGGCTTCGGTCGGCTCGATCCACGGACGACGTGGGGCTTCTTCGTGTTCCGGCAGGCGCTGAGCCTGGCGCGACCGCGCAGACGTGGTACGGGACCGCTCTCAACGCCAAGCAGAACTGAACACATAATTCTTCCAGTCCAACGGCGGCGTCTGTCCGGACAGCGATCCATTCTTCGGGAGCGTCCGTCACCCGCATGGCCACGGAACCTCCGGCTTTGGCTCAGGTTGAGACGCCATGGCAGACGAACCCGAGAGCAACCGGGATGACGATGCCCTTGTGGCGCGCGTGTCGCGCTACCAGGACATCCTGACCGATTACAGCCGGATCGCGGCTGAAGCGAAGGAACTTGGCCGCCTGCTTCAGCTGACCTGCGTGCAGGCCGCCCGCGGCATCGGCATCAAGCGCACCAAGATCATGCGCTACCGCCCGGCCATGGGCGACCTGCTCGTCGAGGCCGGCGTGGGCTGGAAGCCGGGCGTGGTCGGACAGGTGAAACTCGGCACCGACATCGCCTCGCCACCAGGCCGCACCTTCCAGACCCGCCTGCCGCTGGTCATCGACGACCTGCCGAACGACCCCGAGTTCCGCTACTCCCCGGTCCTCCAGGAGCATGGCATTGTCTCAGCCCTCAATGTGCCCATGGCTGCCGACGGTGTGGTCTGGGGGGTGCTTGAGGTGGACAGTGAGGAGCCCCGACACTTCAGCCAGAGCGACGCCAAGTTCCTGACCGCCATGGGCAACATCCTGGGCATGGCCGTGCAGCGCAAGCTGCTGGAGCACCACGCCGGGAACGTCGCCAGGAAGGCCATCGCCGACGTCGAGCAGCAGAAGATGCTGATGCGCGAACTGCTGCACCGGGACAAGAATGACTTTCAGTTGATCATGGCGCTGCTCGTCATGCAGCAGAGCAAGCAGCAGGACCCCAACGTCCGGCAGGCCTTCCGCCATGTCCTGGACCGGGTGGCGGCGATCAGCATGGCCCACGACCAGTTGTCCATGCGCCCGGAGACCGGCACCATCGACTTGGCCGACTACCTGCAAGCCCTGTGCGGCAACTTCGACCAGCGCCGCGAGGGCATCCGGATCGAGACGCAGTGCGAGCATGCCGATCTGGTTCGCGAACGCGCGGTGCCGCTCGGTCTGATCACCAACGAACTCGTGACCAATGCCATCAAGCATGCCTTCCCGGATGGCCGGGGCACGGTGCGGGTGGAGTTCACGGTCGATCAAGCAACCGAGCAGGGCCGCCTGACGGTCGCGGACAATGGGACGGGTATGGGACCGCCCCGGCCGGGAAGCGCCGGGTTGCCTCTGGTCCAGAGCTTGGCCGAGCAGGTCGGTGCCTCGGTTCGGCAGGAAAGCCCGGGCCGTGGGACGGTTTTCCGGATCACCTTCCCGCTTGTGGTCTGATGGGAGCGCGGCCTGGACGCATCCGGTTGTCCGGTTCAGGACAACGGGCCGCATATCCGCTGCGCAAGAGCCGCACGCGGGGGCGCCAAGCGCGGTCAAGATCAGCAGACGGTTGCCATGAGAACCGGGGCAAGCACAATCGAGGTGGCCTCTGACGGTCGATCAAGCTCTTGCCGCGGCAGTCATCATCGGCTTGGTGGTGATGTTCGTGTGGAACCGGCTGCGGTACGACCTGACGGCCTTGCTCGGGCTGCTCGTGGCCATGGCGACCGGCGTCGTCCAGCCGGACCGGGCTTTCGTCGGCTTCAGCGATCCGGTGGTGGTCATCATCGCGTCGGCCCTCGTCGTCAGCGCCGGGGTGGGCAAGTCGGGGGTGGTCGGCCGGGCCATCCGGCGCCTGGAACCGCACCTGCGGACCACGGGGATGCGGGTGGCGGTGCTCGCGGGCAGCGTCATGGTCCTGTCCGCCTTCATGAAGAACATCGGTGCCCTGGCGATTTTCCTGCCGATTGCCGTTCAGGTCGCCCGGCGCAGCGGCACGCCGGCCTCGACGATGCTGATGCCGATGGCCTTTGGATCGCTGATCGGCGGACTCGTGACGCTGATCGGTACCTCCCCCAACATCCTCGTCGCGCGGGCGCGCGCGGAGTTGCTCGGGGAGCCGTTCGCCATGTTCGATTTCGCGCCGGTCGGTCTCGGCATCGCGGCGGCCGGCTTTGCCTTCCTGGTGGTCGGCTGGCGATTGCTGCCCAGGGGGCGCCGGGCGCCGGCGCCGGCGGCCGCGGCGTTCGACATCGATCCCTATCTCTCCGAAGCGCGCCTGCCCGCCACCTCCCCCCTGATGGGGAAAACGGTGGCTGATCTCGAAGCCATCGGCGAGGGCGACGTCACCGTGGTCGCGATCATTCGTGAAGAGGAGAGGCGCTACAGTCCTGCCGGGCACTGGACGCTGTTCGCCGACGACGTCCTCGTCCTCCAGAGCGACCCTCACGCGTTACGGACGGTGGTGACGGAAGCGAAACTGCACCTTGAAGGCGCCGGCCGGAGCGTGACGAGGAACCTGGCCGCCAACAACGTTGGGGTGGTCGAGGCGGTGGTGATGACGAGTTCCCCTCTGCTCGGCTGCTCGCCGGCGCAGTTGCGCCTGCGCCAGCAGCACGGCGTGAACCTCATCGGAATCAGCCGGCACGGCGAACGCGTTGCCACCCGGCTGCGGAACCTTCGCTTCCAGGCGGGTGACGTGCTCGTCCTGCAAGGAAGCGCCGAGGCCATGCCCGATACGTTGCGGGGGCTCGGTTGTCTGCCGCTCATCGATCGGGCTACCGGCTTGGGACGTCGCGGTCAGGAATACCTGCCGCTCGTCCTGCTGGCGCTTGCCATGGTGACCGTGGCGCTCAACCTGCTTCCCGTGGCGGCAGCCTTCTTCGGTGCCGCCGTTCTCATCGTGCTGTTCGGCGTTCTCACCTTGAAAGAGGCGTACGATGCGCTCGAACTGCCAATCCTGGTGCTGCTCGCCTGTCTGATCCCGATCAGCGATGCCATCAGCAGCACGGGTATGGCCGCGTTGATCGCGCAAGGGCTTGCGGTGGTCGCCGGCACCCTTCCACCCGTGGGGGCCGTGACGCTGGTTCTGGTGACGGCCATGGCGCTGACTCCCTTCCTCAACAACGCGGCGACCGCGCTGATCATGGCGCCGATCGCGGCGAGCCTGGCCCAGAGGCTCGGCATGAGCCCGGATCCCCTGCTGATGGCGGTGGCGGTGGGGGCGGCTTGCGACTTCCTGACGCCCATCGGACACCAGTGCAACACGCTGGTGATGGGACCGGGCGGGTACCGCTTCGGCGACTACTGGCGGCTTGGCTTGCCGCTGTCGATCATCGTCGTCGCGGTCGGAACGGTGCTCATTCCTCTGGTGTGGGGACTGCGGTGACGAGGGGCGGGTACAAGCGTACATTTTGTCCCGGCGATCGTATTGAACCGGGCGCCGCGGCGCAGAGTTGCCTGTGCGGGCGTCACGGGGGCGTGTTCCCCTCTTGTTGCGAGGGGGCCTGCCTTCGCGGTCATGCCGGCCTCGCCAAGGCCGAGGACAGGGGGAAAACGAGGCCATGAACGAAGCGCAGTTTCCCCATGACCGTCGGAGCCAGGACGAACGGATAGAGGTCGGGCAGACCCATGCTGTGGTTGAGGCTGTTGACCCCATAGGTCAGCGGCAGCCACGTTCCGATCAGAACATTGAAGTCCTGTTGGCCGTAGGGGTCGAAGTCGACGTCCACGATCAGCGCCGGATCGGTTTCCCCCCTGGGCCGGACACGCAGGCCGAATTCGCAGGCCGTCTCGAGCGTGTCCAGGATGTGCAGGTAATGCGCCCAGGTCTCGGCGAAATCCTCCCAGGGATGGGCGCTGGCGTAGCCGCTGACATGGTGCTGCTGCCAGCCGGCGGGTGGACCCTGCGCGTAATACGTGCTCAGGCTTGTCTGATAGTCCCGGCGTTCGTCGCCGAACAGGTCACGGAACGCCGCAATCCAGGGGCTGCTGCGGACCAGCCGATCCCAGTAGTAGTGTCCGACCTCGTGCCGGAAGTGCCCGAGCAGCGTGCGGTACGATTCCGCCATGTCCCTCCGGTGACGCTCCCGCTCGGCATCGTCGGCTTCGGCGATGTCGATGGTGATCAGGCCAGCCGCGTGACCCGTGACGATTTGAAAGTGTTCCCGGGCGATCCGGTCCGAGTCGGTCCGATCCGAGTTGGCAAGGAAATCGAAGGCGAGCCCCGTCTCGGGATCGTCGAACCGGCTCACCAGGGGCAGGCCGAGCCTCAGGAGGCCATAGACGAGACGGTGCTTGGCGGTTTCCAGGCGTTGCCAGCGCAGCCGGTTCTCCCATGGACCGAGGTCGGGGATCGTGCGGTTGAGCCGGCAAGCTTGGCAGAACGCGCCGGGGCTCTCGGCCGGAATCAGCCAGTTGCATGCGTCATGGGCGGCGTTGGCGCAGAACCGGGACGGCCGGGTGGGGGCGGCCAGCGGGCGCCAGCGATCCCCCTCCAGCGGGGCAAGGGCGCTCAGGACCGCAAGATCGGGGAGGTAGCCGAGACGGTGCCCGCAGCGTTCGCACCGGGTGTTCGCGAAATACACCATCTGGCCGCAGCTCTGGCAGTGGAAAACCTTCATGGGGCAGCCTCGCGATCCTCATTGGCCTTGGTATGCTCGGCTCCCCGCGGCCCCACATGATCCGGCTTGTCTGGAGACACGAAAAGGGCACCGGGATTCCCGGTGCCCTTTTCAAGAGCCCTTTCACGGCTCAGACGGCCTTGAGGTCTTCGGCCGAGCTCTTGCCCCGCTTGGGGTCGCGGTGCTCCTCGTAGGAGACCTTCTGGCCTTCGCCCAGGCCTTGCATGCCGGCGCGCGCGACGGCGGAGATGTGGACGAAGACGTCCGAGCCGCCGTTGTCCGGCTGGATGAAGCCGTAGCCCTTGGTGCCGTTGAACCATTTGACGGTGCCGATGGTCATCGCTGTCCTCCTGGAATGCGGGCGGTACCCCGTCACCAGCGGGGCAATCAGACTGTGGTCCAGGAACAGCGCAGCGATCCCGCGCCCGAAGGCCGTGCACGCCAAACGCCTGAAGCAGAATGACCGGATCAACATGGGGCGCGAGACAATCCATTGCTTCCCGCCATAAGACGGCTGGCCTGCCGATCATGTACCGAAGATCTCCGGCGAGGCTGTCGTCCATGAAGATGATTTGGGTGGGCAGAGTTCGCCGGCACCGCAATTCCAGACCTACATGTACCGATGCGCATGAAAGTCGCATTTGACGGCCTTAAATAACTGACCGGAAGGCTCCATTTTACAAAATCAGCAGTGCATGCGGCGATCCTCGCTGTATGCCTCTTCCTGTTTTGGGGAGAAGCCATGAAGCCGGATAAGCAGAAAACCTCGGAGTGGTATGCCGACCCAATGTTCTTAATTCCGGTCTGCGCAATATTGATGCTGTTTCTGTGGACCATTTTTCGCCAATTTGGTTATTAGGCCGAGTCAGTGCCCATCAAATTTTGCCGGTCTCCCCGGTCACGAAACCGGGTTCGTTCAACTGTGCGCGGAGAATGCATCATGGCCACGTTGACATTGAATGCACGCCGTCAAGGTGGTGATCGCGATGCAAGGGCGGTGGAGCGATACAGCTTGTGCTACGTGCTTGGTGGGGACTGCTGCTATGAACTCCATGCCCGAATGATCGAGGTTCAAAAGCGCCTTCCGGCACTAATTGCCGCGGGGGCTGCGGAATTTTCAGTGCTCAGGCCCGATGGGGCGGAAGTCGCCACCCACGACGACCTTATCCATTGCTTGGATGTTGCCTCCACGGACGGGGCCCTTAATTGCAGAACGTGACGACGCGTCGTCGCGTTCAGGGTGTTCCCAAGGAACGGTATCGAATCGGCTTTGAGGGCCGCCGGCCGTTTCTGCAAACAGGGTGGCAGCCGCTCCGGTCGGATGCGATGGGCAGTGCTCGAAACATCAGGACATTGCTGAGGCTGGTTCTTGGCGGAGCGGCCGCAGGGGTTGCTCGACGCCTCGGAGCGCGGAGGCCGGAATCCGGCAGCGGTCAGCACGACCCTCGCCCCGGAGAGAATGCGTCAGCGCGCACGGCCTTGGCAGTCGAACGCTGCCGCCGCGCCATCGGCCAGGCAAGCACGGAGCGCGACCGCCTCATCGCGGAGATTCGTCGCTACGATGACGCCCGCGAGGTTCTCATCGCGCGCGAAGCCAGCGAGCCTGATCGCACCAAGAGGAATGAACTGCACCGTTCGTTGAGGGCGCTCGATGCCCGGTTGACCGGGTGGCTCGATGAGCATGACGCGCTCACCGCGCGCATCGCCGGCCTCGAGGCCGACCTCGCCTTTCTCGAGACGTTGGCCGGCGCCGGAAGCCGCTGGCGTGGAGCTCAAGCGGACACCGGCACCGCGGCGGATCCCGGTGTCATTCCGTATCTTGAAGCGCTCGGGCTCCTTGCAATGCCGGCCACCCTGGTCGAGTTGAAGGCGGCATACCGGGCCCGGCTCAAGGCGGTGCATCCGGATGTCGGCAACCAGCCGTCCACGGAGGCTGCGGCCGCAGCCACCGTCGCCTTCGCCGAACTGCGAAAGCGCCTGACGCGTTCTTGACCCTGTCCGCAGCAATAAAGCTGCATGGTCTGAATATCCATGCCCCGTGTGAGCAAAATTCAGCAGCCGTGCTCATATGGATCGTGATGCGGCAACTTGGGAAAGTTCTCGCCGCTGCGGATGGGAGGACGTGATGGCTGATGCCTTGACCAAGTTCCTTCCGCCTGTACCCGGTGGATCAAGCCCCAGGAGACGTCCGATGTTCTCACGCACCACCAGCAAGACGGTGACGTTCTCGCACCCCTTCGTGTTGACGGGGATCGACGGTGTGCAGCCGGCGGGAACCTACACGGTCGAAACCGACGAAGAGCTGGTGGACGGCTTGTCCTTTCCGGCTTACCGGCGTGTCGCGACGGTGATCCTGCTGCCGGTGGCCGCCGGCGGCACCATCCTCGTCCAGGCCGCCACGATCGATCCCCTGGACTTGGAGCGGGCCGAGCAGGCCGACGCAGCCATCGCATAGATGGCGCCACCGGCATGGCGCACGGACATGGCCACCGTTCGGCCCGCTGGTCTCTGGACCCCGCTTGCCGCTGGCGATGTACCGGCTCGTTCGGGAATGAAGGCCTCTACAGGAAACTTGGCAGCCAGCCGGCGGCGCTCATCGTCTCCCAGGCGACCCCCAGGGCGATGGCGGACAGCAAGAGGGTTCCGACCAGCGCGGCGCAGAGCAGCGCACCGTCTTCCTCCAGGTAGGCGAAGGCGATCAGGACGACGAGGAGAGCAGGGGGGAGGTTGCTCAGGGGGACGGGAATGAGGAGGCTCGTGCCAAGCAGCAGGACGACACCGCCGACCACCCGCTTGGTTGCCGCGAACGGGGTGGCCCAGCGCGGCCGGATGAACCGCTCCAGATACCGCAACACCGGAACGGTCCGGCGGATGATCGCGGTGAGCCGCCGGGTCTCGACGTGACGGGTGGCTATGCGGCGGGGGAACACGGGCCCGGGACGATCCAGGATCATCTGGAACGCAACGATTATGAGCAGCACGCCGGCCATGGCTGACACGCCCGGAAGCACGCCGAGGAGCGCCAGGAGAAGGAGGATGACGCCGAAGGAACGATGGCCAAGCCTCCCGGTGAGCCAGTCCAACGTGACGTGCTCCGCGGGTGCTTCCCCGAGGATCCCGTTCAGCACCACGGACGTGGGCACGCGCGCGATCATGACGATGCACCCCAGGACGCTTGACCCATCGGGAGATGGGACGGGCTGGCCGGCTCAGGAGGGGGAAACACGTGGGCGGGTGATGCCATGAGCGAGTCGCAGATGGGCCTGTTCATCGCCGCCGCTTCGGTCATCGCGGTTTCCGTTACCCTATACCGGCGCGGTCGCCTCAGCGAGACTGGCTTGCTCGGCGTGCTGATCGGCATCGCCGCCGTGGTGGCATGGATGCTCTCCGGTCGGTGATGGGCGTCCTCCGCAAGGCCCGGAGAAAGGCCGTGCAGCAGCGCGCCTTGGGCAGAACGAAAGACCTCCAGCGATGTTGATGCCGGGAAACGTCCGCAACGACCGTCTCCGGCGCCGTTCGAACCCTGATCGCCAGCCACGGTCGGCCAGCCACCGCCGGTGGAACGAACACGAGGGGCTATTCCCATGGGCGCGGAGAGAGGCACGGATCATAACCGTCGGCGGCAGCAGGCCCGTCGAGGCGGCGCAGCCAGCAACCGGGAGAACGGTGAAACCGGGATGGACGGTGGTCCGGACCGGCTGCCTTTGCGGCCCGACATGGCCCTGGGCCTCTGGACGTCCTGGATGGAGGCCAACGCCGGCGCCGTCCGGGATTGGGGCGGGGCGGGCAGACCATGGTGGCAGGTCTCGCCCGACGATCTCACCGGCGCCATGCTGGAGGCCGGAACCCGGCAGCTCAACGATGCCCTGGCCAAGGACCCGGTGCTTCGGTCCATCGACAGCCTGTGGAACGCCAATCCCTTCCGCACCATCGTGCCGGTCGACTGGGCGGAAGTCGCCCGCGCGCTCCGGACCGTGTGGGTGCTGTCGCTCAGCCGGCCGGACAGGACCGTCCGCAAGGCCGCCGATGTCCAGGCGGCGGTCTGGACGTCCGCGATGGAGGCCTGGAACGACGCGGGCCGCCGCTGGTGGGGCATGGCCGAGGGCAAGGCGGCGGACGGGGCCAAGGCCGGACCGGCGCCCGATGGCGACAAGCGCTTCGCCGCGCCGGAATGGCACACCAACCCGGCCTACCGCACGCTCAAGGAGATGTACCGGCTGGCCTCCGACTGGCTGCTGGAGCAGGGCGAGCGCGCCGACGGCCTCGACGACGCCGAACGGCAGCGGCTGACCTTCCACCTCCGCCAGTTCGTCGACGCGATGAGCCCGACGCTTTTGCTGTTCTCCAACCCCGCGGCTTTGCGCCGGGTGCTGGAAACCGGCGGGGTCAGCCTGGCCGACGGTGCGCGCAACCTGCTCTTGGACCTGAGGGAAGGCCGCCTCAGCATGGTGGACGCCACCGCCTTCGAGCCGGGGCGCAACCTGGCGACGACCCCCGGCAAGGTCGTCCACCGCAACCGGCTGATCGAGCTGATCCAGTACCAGCCGGCGGGTGGGGCGGTGCACGCGGTGCCGCTGCTCATCATGCCGCCGTGGATCAACAAGTACTACATCCTCGACCTGCAGCCGAAGAACTCGATGGTGCGCCATCTGGTCGAACAGGGGTTCACGGTGTTCGTGATCTCGTGGAAGAACCCGGACGCCTCGATGGACGGCGTCGGGTTCGAGGACTACATGGACCTCGGCCCGCTCGCGGCCGCCGACGTGGTGCGCGACATCACCGGGGCCAAATCCATCAACGTGATGGGCTACTGCATCGGCGGCACGCTGCTCGCCATCACGCTCGCCTGGCTCGCCGCGAAGCGCGACGCCCGGTTCAACGCCGCCACCTTCATGGTGTCCCTCCAGGACTTCTCCCACGTCGGCGACACCGCGGTGTTCCTGGGCGAGCCGACGGTGGACTTCATCGAACAGCAGATGATGGAGCGCGGCTATCTCGACAGCCGGGAGATGAGCAACATGTTCACCCTCCTGCGTTCCAACGACCTGATCTGGTCGAACGTCGTCAACAACTACCTCATGGGCAACAAGGCGCCGGCCTTCGACCTGCTGTACTGGAACAGCGACGGCACCCGCATGGCGCGGGCGGCGCACAGCTGGTACCTGCGCAACACCTACGTCGAAACAACCTGATCGTTCCGGGCAAGGTCACGCTCAAGGGCGAGGCCATCGACCTCGGGCGCATCCCGCAGGACGTGTACGCGGTCGGCGCGGAGAAGGACCACATCGTGCCCTGGGATGCCGCGTGGCGCGTCACCCAGCTGCTCAAGGGGAGCAAGGTGCGCTACGTGCTGGCGTCCAGCGGGCACATCGCCGGCATCATCAACCCGCCCGGCGGCAAGGGCACCTATTGGACCAACGACGCCGGGGAGCCCGGCGCGACCGCGCAGGCGTGGCGCGAGAAGGCCACCGCGCACAGCGGCAGCTGGTGGACGGACTGGACGGCGTGGCTGGCGGAACGCTCGGGTCGAAAAGGAAAGCCGCCGGCGCTGGGCAGTGCGGCGCATCCCCCGCTCGCCGACGCACCCGGCGCCTACGTTCTGGAGACGTAAATCCGCACCACCGCTTGGCGTCCCTGCGGGCGGGCGGTCAGGACCAGACCCCGTTCATCGCCCAGGCGACGAGCATCGCCGTGAGCACGAGGAGAAGCCAAGGGCCGGTGCTGCCCGTGTGGCGGTTCCGGCCGCCGGTTTTGCTGGTGATGGCTGTGGCGGATCCTCCTTCCGGCAAGAGCTTCACCAGGCGATCCGCGGTCGTGACGGCATCCGGGGCGTCGGGCTGTTGCGCGGGAAGCCGGCGGAGGATGACGGCGAGCGCCGCTGCCGCGGCGTCCCTCGGCAGCGCCGCCAAGCGGGCCGCCTCAGCCCAGGGATCGATGTCGAGCCGCGCCAGCGCCGAGAGGACGCTGAGAGAGCTTCCGTTCTTCTCCATCCAGAGCGGAGCGGACAGGAACTCGGCCAAGTCGGATTGGTGCAGGGTATATTCAGGACGTAACGGCATGCCAATCTCCCGTAAGGCCCTATGTTCCATATTTATATATAGCGATCTTCTGAAAAATCAGTGAGGTGATGATGGCGCTGATTAAAGGATCGGGTTGCGGATACCGCGGTGATTTGGCTTCTTTTTTTGAGGGTTATTTGCCAATCGGTGGCGGGGTGTTCATGACTGCAATTGTTGAATGGCATTTTGGGCCGCATTTTTTGCCTGAGTGCGACCATTGCGGATTTTTCATTTCATCGGGCGGCTGCGGGGGCGTGCGCGTCAATCGGGCGGCGGGGCCTCGCCGTGGTGCTGGCGCAGTTCCGGCGCGCCACGCGGCGGTTCGCTGTGTCGCCGCTCGTAGACACCACCGTCGCCCGCGACCCGAGCCCCCTGGACCACACGCCGCGTCCTGTCGTCCGAGGTGCCGAGGCTGCGCAGGGCATAGTCCATCAGCCCGAAGGCGAGCTCGCGCTCCCCCATGATCGCCACGCCCACGCCTTGCCTCTCCAGATGGGCAACCTCGGCCTCGCTGTGGGTCTGCACCGCCGTATCGATGCCGGGGTTGATCTGGCGTGCAAGATCGAGAACGCGCCGCGCCTGGTAGCCCTCGGCCGTGGCGACCACGATCAGCCGTGCCCGCCGGATGCCGGCGGCCTCCAGAATGCCCGGTGTCGTCGCGTCCCCGTAGACCGCCGGCACGCCGCGTTCACGCAACGCCTCGATCCGCCGGCGGTTCTGGTCGATGACCACGATCGGTAGATTCTGGCTCTTCAGGCCCTTGCCGACGACGCTGCCGACCCGCCCGTAGCCGATGATGACCGCATGATCGCGCGGGCCTTCATTGGCCGGAGGCAGCGCCGACAGGCTGTCGGATCTCCGGCGCTCGAGGCGGCCCAGCATGCCCGGACGCAGGCGCAACCAGCCGGAGAGTCGGTCGAGACCGATGAACACCAGCGGGTTGAGCGTGATCGACAGCAGCGCGCCCGCGAGGATCAAGTCGCGTCCCTCCGGCGGCAGGAGCCCGAGGGTCACCCCGAGGCCCGCCAGGATGAACGAGAATTCGCCGATCTGCGCCAGACTGGCCGACACCGTGAGCGCGGTCGATGCCGGGTAGCCGAACGCCAGCACGATCCCGAACGCCGCCAGAGACTTGCCGAGGACGATGACCAGGACGACGGCGAGCACCGCGTACGGCTCGCGGAGCAGGATCGTCGGGTCGAACAGCATGCCGACCGAGACGAAGAACAGCACCGCAAAGGCATCCTGAAGCGGCAACGCGTCGGCCGCGGCCTGATGGCTGAAGTCGCTTTCGCTCAGAACGACGCCAGCGAAGAAGGCTCCGAGCGCGAAGGAGACGCCGAACAACTCGGCCGAGCCGAAGGCGATGCCGAGCGCGGTCGCCAGCACCGAGAGCGTGAACAGCTCGCGAGAGGCGGTCCGGGCGACCTGCATCAGAAGCCATGGGATCGCGCGCGTGCCGACCACCAGCACGAGGGCAAGGAACACCCCGACCTTGCCCAGCGTCAGCGCCAAGGTCACGGCGAGAGTGCCGGCGCCGATGTCGCCCGCCACGCCGCCACGCGGGTCCCCGCCGAGAACTCCGGCCAGCGCCGGCAGCAGCACCAGCGCCAGCACCATGGCGAGATCCTCGATGATGAGCCAGCCAATGGCGATCCGGCCGTTCGCCGAATCGAGGATGTTGCGTTCCTCGAGCGCGCGCAGCAGCACCACGGTGCTGGCGACCGACAGCGCCAGACCGAACACCAGACCCGCACCGAACGACCAGCCCCAGATGTGCGCGACGCCGACGCCGAGCGCCGTCGCCGCCACGATCTGGCCGAGGGCACCGGGAATCGCGATGGCGCGGACGGCGAGCAGATCCTTGATCGAGAAATGCAGCCCGACACCGAACATCAGGAGGATGACGCCGATCTCGGCGAGCTGGGCGGCAAGCCCCTCGTCGGCAACGAAGCCGGGCGTGAACGGGCCCACCGCGACGCCGGCCAGCAGATAGCCGACCAGGGGAGGCAGCCTGAGCTTGCTGGCGAGAAGGCCGCCCAGGAAGGCGAGAACCAGGCCCATGACGATGGTGGCGATGAGCGTCGTCTCGTGCGGCATGAAGATCCTCGCCCGGTCCTGGCGGGAGAATCCCGCGATGGGACCGGCTCTGCCAGATATGGTGGATGCTCAGCGAGCGGTCAGCACGATGTGCAGCGGCAGGGACGGCAGCTGTTCGTCTGCGCTCTCGCTTGTGCCTTTGCGCATCCCCATGTCGATTGGATGATGAGGATCGAATACGGTGCCCGCTTCGACTTCGATGGCTGGATGGTCATCGACACCGCGGTGGTGAACGGTGAACTGGTCGGTGAGGCGGTTCGGCGTGGTCTGTCCTTCGCGGAGGCTGCGCAACTGGCGGAGTCCTTGAATCGGTGCGGGATCGCTCTCCACGCCAATCAGAACTGAAGGCGCCCTGCCGTGCGCGAAAACGTGCGGGGCTCAGGTAAGCACACTCGCAAGATGGAGGGTAGGGGGCCACATAAGGGAGGGCACCAGCCCAGCCCTTTGCCCTTGGGGGCGCCGTGAAGCCCGCCGTCATTGCCCTCCTTCTTTCGTTCGCCATCGGTAGCACCGACGCCGCAGCCGGTGAGCGCAATCCCACGCACCTCTTCGATCCCGGTAACCACGTCGATGCCGGCGGCGTCGTCCGCGACCGTGGCGGCCGGCCCGTCGGGCGCATCGAGGCGGATGTGAAAGGGAGCCACGTGTTGCGGGACAACGCCGGGCGCCACATCGGCAGCGTCGAGCGCGGTTCCGCCGAGGGCGAGCTGGTGATCCGGGACAGCGAAGGGCGCCGCCAGGGCACGCTCGAACGCCGGCACTGACGCGGAAGCCGCATCTCCGGGGCCGCCGCGAACCGATCGTCGGATCAGTAGAACGCCCCGTCGTCCAGATCCTTCCTGAACGGTCCGCTCCAGTCGGAGGGGAGCGCCGACCGGTAGGCCCGGGAGGTTCGGGTCGGCGCGTAGGTCACGGTGATGGTGTGGACTTGGACCGTACCGCCCCTGACGACGTGAGCCTCGATGCGGTCTTCCATGCTGAAATCGTCCGGGCGAAGCGTGACGTGGGCAACGCACCGTTCGAAGGCATCCCTCTCGACGTTCTTGAGCATGGCGACGCCTCCGGTTCAGGCCACGGGACCATGGATCAGGGCGAACAGCACGACCGCCAGCCCGACGGCGACCGGGATCACCAGCGGCGGCACGAAGTACTCCATCGCGGTCGCCCAAGGCCTCGGTGCGCCGGGAGGCGCGGGTGTCTGCATGGTCATGGCCGTACTCCGTGTGTTCGGCCCCCTGGGTCCGGGATGCCGTCGCGTCTCCCTCGACCCGGCGCCGGTGGCGCCGAGGGCATGTTCAGACAAGGGGGTGGATGCCGCCCCTGCTTTCGGCAAATCCGTTGTGAAGGCCCCAGATGGCGGCTTGCGTGCGGTTGGTGGCGTCGATCTTGCGCAGCAGGCTTTTGAGGTGGACCTTCACGGTCGCCTCGGTGATGTCGAGGTGTTTGGCGATCAGCTTGTTGCTGTCACCAAGGAGCAGGCAGCGCAGGATCTGCGCCTCGCGCTGCGACACATTCCTCTTCGAGGGCGGCAGGTCGGTGCTGGCTTTGGTGGCCTGGCCGCTGATCAGCAGCGCGGCCAGGGGGCTGGGGAAAACCTTCTCTCCCATCATGACCAGACGCAGCGACTGAACCAGCGCATCGGTCGACATGTCCTTCATCAGGAAGCCGTCCGCACCGGCCTCGATGGCCTTCATCATGATGCCGCTGTCGAGCGTGCTTGTGAGCAGCACGAGGCGTGCGTTGGGGTATGAGGTTTTGAGGGCGCGGACCATGTCCGCAACCTCGCCCACTCCGAGAGGATCGACCAGAACCAACTGCGGCGTGTCAGCGTCCGGTGTGCTCATCCGCACCCCGCTCAGAGATCCGGCTGCGCTCGTGATGTGAAAATCCTGATCCGAAAGCAACGCCTTGAGGCCTTCTCGGAACAGGTTGTTCGAATCGAGCAAAACGACAGGGACGGGCTGCATCGCCAACCACTCCGCAACACCTTCGGGATTAGCAATCTACCCTATCGAGAGCGGTTTCAGTGCACACCATTTAGGAATTCTCTAGCCACAATTAGGAGGGGCATTGTTGACCAAGCCTGATTTGCAGGAGGGCCCGGTCACCCGCGCCGACGGCTGTCCGCAACGTCTGTTCTGCGCCAGGTCGGCCGGATCAAGGCTTGCCGGTGCGCGGCTTCCCGGACCGCGCCGATGCGAGAACCTCACGCAGGCGCGCAGGAATGGGCTCGAAGAGAACCGGCGCGAACATCTCCCGCAGGCGCTCCCACACCGCCCAATCGCGCCGGATCCGCAGGGCGTCGTCGGGGTTCGCGGCCAGATACTCTTCCAAGAGGCCGGAGTTCGCCGCATCGAGTGTGCCGCTGACATAATCGTCGAGATACTGGCGAGACATCTCCGGTGTCTGCTTGTTCATGCGCTCCCATCCTGCTTGAGGGCAACGAAGCCCAGGGGCAGTGCGCTGAGCTGGTCAAGCGCCTCGCGAAGGGCTTTTCTCACGTTGTGCACGGTCATCCGCGTGATGATGGCCGCCTCCTGGTCCGAGAAATCCTCGATGGCCATCAGAAAGAGAACCGCCTTCTGCGCAAAGCCGAGTGCGCGAAAGGCCAGTTGCAGTCCGGGTTCGCGACTGTCCGCAACGTGAGTCTCTCTGGGTGGCCACCGTGCGGGGGTGTTCGCCGGTCGCGGCCGGCGGCCGCTTAGGGCGTTCCGAAGGATCACGGCGTGCAGCATGGTGAACAGCCAGATGCGCACACCGTTTTGGGGAACGGTCTCGAAAATATCCGCGGCGGTGTGCAAGCAGTTCTCAACAAGATCGTCCGCGACGCCCGGGTCGCCGGTAAGCGCGCGGGAATAGCAGCGAAGATTCGGAATGGCCCTTTTCAGGTCTGATACTGACGCCATCTCCCCTCCTGTGCGGCGGGACGAGATGGTTTTCGCTCCGGGCGCTTCCGTGCCGAATGTTCATCGTACAGCACAGCGGCGCGCGGGAAGGGTGCTCTTATGGGCTGTTCGGAGGAAAGCGGTGGGAGGGGAGCCTGCGGACGCCCGTACCGGGTTTGCAGAGGGTCGTCACATCTTGAAGCCGATCTCGAGGGTGGTCCCCTTTTCCGAACTCCACGTCGCCGTCGCTTCGATCTGATCGACCAAACCGTCGATCAGCGTCATTCCGGTGCCTTGCGTGTGGCGCTCCTTCGGGAGGCCCTTGCCGTTGTCCCACAGGCGTAAGCGCGCCGTGTCGGGGGCTTCCACGTCGAGCTTGACGCCGATGATGCCGTTCCCGTTCGCGAAGGCGTACTTCAGGCTGTTGGTGATGAATTCATTCACGATCAGCCCGAGCGGCACGGCAAGATCGCCGGGGACCATCACGCTCTCGACCTCCGTCCGCAGTCGGATCGCCATGGCCGGGTTGCTCTGGAACCGCAGCAGACTCGCGCTCAATTCGCCGAGGTAGGTGCCGAGGTCGATGCGGTTGATCTCCCCCGTGGAATAGAGCTTGTCGTGCACCAAGCGCATCGTCTCGATTCGATGGCCGATGGCTTGGAGTTCCCGTCGGGCATCCTGCGTCCTGGCGGTTCCCGACTGGATCGCGACGAGGCTGGTGATGACCTGAAGGTTGTTCTTCATCCGGTGTTGCAGTTCCCGGAGAAGATGCTTCTTTTCTTCAATGGCCGCTTTCAGCCTGGGCAACAGGTTCAGCCGCTCGACCGAGGAGGCGAGAAGGTTGGCGTAGCCGCGCAGGAAGTCGATGTCGGTTTGGATGAACGCGCGTGGCGTGCGGCTGTCGACCTGGAGGATGCCGTAGGGCGGCTTGGCCCCCGAGCCGAGGATGGGCACGTTGACGAGGGACTTGACGCCGTGATCCCGGATGAATTCCGGGATCGTCACGTTGCGCTCCCCTTCGACGTCCAGGCAGACGAACGGCACACCGGTATCGATCGCCTGTGTTTCCGACGATCCCGGCTTCAGCGGAACCGTGAGGTGGCCGACGATGCCGGGCTTCCAACCCACGCCCGCGCGTACCAGCAAGGTGCCGCCGTCGGGTTGCAGTTCCATGACCTTGGCGAGGTCGACGCGCAGGCCGCGGCCAACCAGGCGGCAGGCTTCCTGAAGGATGTCCTGAAGACTGTCGGCCTTGAGGGCGAAGGCACCGAACTCCGCCAGCACGGCCCGCTGGTCGTCGAGTTCGTCCGGACTCGGCTTGGGCTCGATGCTCACGGCTGACTCCGGCAGATTGGCGGCTCGTTGAGCGAGCAATATGGTTGTCCTTACGGCTTCCGCCCACCTCCGGGACGGGTGAGTTTCCGCTTGTATGCGACCATGCCGCCCCCATATGGCGGTCATCGAAGTTGCTCTGGGTTATGCGTTCTCCGGTGCCCTTCCAAGGGCTTGGGTCTCTTCCCGCAGTGAATTTGACGCCCCTCTCCTGTCGGGCGGGGCAACGCCAGAAAGGGAACTGACCCATGGCCAACGGCACCGTGAAATGGTTCAACTCGACCAAGGGTTTCGGCTTCATCCAGCCGGATGACGGCACGGCGGACGTCTTCGTCCACATCTCCGCGGTCGAGCGCGCCGGCATCGGCAACCTCAACGAGGGCCAGAAGCTCTCGTATGAATCCGTTCGCGACCCGCGCCGCGGCAAGGTGTCGGCCGAGAACCTGCGCGCCCTCTGAGCGCAGCAGCCATCGTGATCGGAAGGGGCGGCTCCGGCCGCCCTTTTTCGTCTCTGATCCGAACAATCCAAAGCAATCGACCGGCGGGCCATGCGCCGGCTGGAGGAATCGTATGAACTTTGCATCACCCCCGCTCCAAGGCGCCGTTCCGGTGTCCAACCCACGCACGGCCGTCGCCGATACCCGCGCTGTCCTGACCCGAGCGCCGGAATGGCCTCGTCTGACGCGGCGCGAGGTGCGCCAGATCGTGCTGGACTTCCTGGGCTGAGTGTTCGTTTCAGCCTGATGGCGACGGGCGCGCGGCAGCGATGCCGGTCGCGGCCGCGCCGAACAGGGCTGCAAGACCACCAAGCAGCATAGAGCCATCCAGCGGCGTTCCCGGCGCATCGGCTGGCCTGTGCACACCGTTCCAGGGCTTCCGATTGATGAGGTTGTGCGAACGTTGCGCGCTCCAGTCGGCCTGCGCTTGGCGTGCTGCGGTCACGTCCGCCTCCGATGCGCCGTCTGGAAGCGCGGTGATGACCAACGCGCCACCGATGATCAGGCACATGAGACTGAGGGCGCAAAATATATTCTGTTTTGTATTCGGCATGACTCAGGATGTTCGCAAAAATCAAGTGGTGCAATTCATATCACCGTCCTGGGGCGGTTGCCGGATTTAATTGACCAGTATTTTGCGCCAGGATGTTTTTTGATTGTATTATCGCTGATAAGCGCCCATCTGATGAGGATTGTTTTTCATTGGGATGGCTAAAGCGCACGTGCCTTCGAAAAAGACTGCCACAATCACGCCCGGCGATCCGGCCACCCGCTGGGGGCGCGTTGCGTTTCTCACCGGTGAACGGGCGGCGACCGCTGGGATCGCACGATCCGCGAACCCGCATCCGACCGGCAGCCCCCTTGCCCGAAGCTGGCTCGCCGGATGGCGCACGAGCGTCCCGGCGAAGCCGGCGCCATCCGTATCGGAGGCGGCCGGCCCTCCGCACCCACAACAAGAGGGCCCCATAACGATGGATCTCATCGAGAAGCTGCCCGGAATGGCGGACGACGATCTCGGCACGCTCGTTTCGAACGCCGAGCGTCTGCTGCAGACCGGCACGCCGAAGCAGCAGCAGGCCGCCGAGGCCATGCTGCCCGCCATTCGGGCCGAAACCGTCCGGCGGCTCGACCTGAAGCCAGCCAAGCGCGCACCGCGAGCCGGGCGGAAGCCCGCTGCCCGCGCGCAACGCGCCTGACGCATCGGCGCGCCCTCCCAGTCGAGCAAGACCGGCTTCGTCCGGCGCTGTCACGCCGGATGCGCACCGGCCCGGCGGCCGGCGGGCACGATCCGCTGATCAGGTGCCGCACCACGTCGCAGACCGCCGCACCGCATGCGACCCACACCTTCCCGGCCTACACGCCCGGCGAACGGGTGGCCGACGCGATCCTCCATGTCGTGGCTGTGGTTGGGGCCGGGGCCGGGGCTGGAGGCCTCTGGCTGCTGGTGGTGCGGGCCTGTTGCCTGCCCGGCGCCGAACGGCTGTCCCTTTATCTATACGGGTGCGCTGACCGGGGCGCTGCTGGCGTCGGCCCTGATCGCGGCCGCGTGCCATTTCGCGGCGGTCGGGCTGGAAACCGCGCCCTGACGCCGGCGGTGGCGTCCAGCCCGGTCCCCGCACCATCGGCTCGTCAAGGATGTCCGATCAGGTCAACGTCGGGTACGGGTTGTGCCCATAGGTCCACTCGGCGATGTACGGCTGCCCTGTCGTAGCCTGCGTCAGCACCACGCTCGCAAAGCCAAGGAGTCCGGCAGCCTGCGCCTCGTGCACGGCGCTGCTCACGGCGATTTCAAAGCTTGGATAGGGGCCATAGACGTACCCGTCGGCACGGACCAACCAGCCGCCGTGTGTGTTGACGACAAAAAATGCGAGCTCGGTTCTGCTGGGCATGCTGCTTCCTATGGGGGCACGTCGCGGAGCGGGACTATCCGGCGGTGTCCGCCCGGCGGTTTGTGAGCGTCTCTTCCGCAGCCTTCCGCCACCAGTTCCGGACGAGGCGGTCGCGCCTCGCCCAAGGAACGTTCGTCGTGTTGCTCGCGTCATAGAGCTGCTCGGCCAGAGCTTCGATGGCCTCTCTGTCCAGGGCGATTCCGCTCATGCGGTTCTCCGGTTTGCGGGTAAAGCATCCATTCCGCCGAGGGCGATGTATTTGGATGCGATCTCCCTGAAATTTGTGCTGCGCCTGAAGAATCAAGGAAAATATATTGGCACGAAAAAGAGCTTATTGAGACCCGAAGTCCGCTCATCGTTTATGGCGTGTGTTCGGCCATTGCATCTGTTGGGAGGAAAAATATTATGCCGTGGCTGAGGAGCGTCCGGGAGGCGCTTGGCCGACGCCGGTGAACGGACCGCCGCCGTAGCGGATTCGTACAGGCAGCCAAAGATCCCCGCCACGCGGAGGAATCGGGTGCGAGATCCGGGCCTGGAGCCTGTTGAGGGTGGGTGTCCGCGCCATCCTGGCCATCAGCGGCAGCACCAGCCACGAGGGAAATCGACCATGTCAGAACAGGCGCTCAAGGAACTCCTGATCAAGGAGTTGCAGGATACCTACAGTTCCGAAACGCAGATCATCGAGGCGCTGCCCGTGATGGTGGACGCCGCTTCGTCGCCCCAGCTCAAGCAGGCCTTCGAAACGCACCTGCGGGAGACCGACGGCCAGGTCAAGCGCCTGGAACAGATCTTCCAGATGCTCCAGGCCGAACCGGGCGGGAACACCTGCGAGGCAACCCAGGGCCTCATCGAGGAAACCGAGGAGATCATCGACGAAGGCCTGCCGGCCGAGGTGCTCGACGTTGCCCTCATCATGGCGGCGCAGAAGGTCGAGCATTACGAGATCGCCAGCTACGGGTCGCTGAGGACGCTGGCCGAAACCTGCGGCATGACCGAGGTCGCCCGTTTGCTCGAGCAAACGCTCGACGAGGAGAAGGCGACCGATCAGAAGCTCAACCAGCTCGCCGAAGGCGAGATCAACATGCGGGCCTTCAAGGCGGCATAAGGCGGAGCGACGCAGGACAACAGCCGTGGCCCCGGTGGGGGGCTGCGGCTGTTTTCTTTTGCGACGACGCGGCCATAACGCGCGCATGCCGTTGCGAAAGGCGCGTTTCCGTCCCGGCTTTCACGAGGGGAGTTCTCCATCCCGAGGCAAATTCGCCTTGATCGGCCGCCACGCGCCCCCACTTACCATCCAGACGGATGGTGCAGGGATGGGGAGAAGATGGCTGACAGCGCGTACGAGATCAGGCCGAAAGGTGCGGACAGCGAGAAGATCACGATCAATCTCGGCTACGTCGATCTCGGCCATATCGATCTGCTGGTGCAGGAAGGGTTCTACGCGAACCGCACCGACTTCATCCGCACCGCCATCCGCAACCAGATCGACCGCCACGGCGACGCCGTGCGGCAGGCGGTGACGCGCAAGAGCGTCGATCTCGGCCTGCGCCACTACACCCGCGAGGACCTTGAAGCCGTGCGGGACGCCGGGCAGACGCTTCACATCCGCATCCTGGGGCTTGCCAGCATCGCCCAGGACGTCACCCCTGAACTCGCCCGCGCCACCATCGCCTCGGTTGCCGTGCTGGGGGCGCTGCACGCCAGCGCCGCCGTCAAGGCAGCTCTGGCGGACCGTATGCGGTAGGGGCACCCATCCCTCCGCATCCCTGAAAGGACACCGGACCGGTCCGCCCAGCGAGCCCGCGTCCGAGCACAGAAAGCACCGACATGACCGACCGATTTCCCAGCGGTATGGCCGAGGCGACGCGCCTCACCAGCGCCGGCAAGCTCACCGAGGCGACCGCCCTCATCCAGCGCCTGCTGAGGGGGGAGGGGCCGGGCGCGGCTTCCGACCCGGCAGGCACCGGTTCCCCGACCATCATCGACGTGGAGCCCGTCACGGTGGGCGTGGCGGATGCGCCGCCGCACCGGACTGCGACCGCGGCGTCCGCCGGCGCGTTCGCCGGCCGGTTCCATCCCAAGCCCCGGGCCGGCCTTGGCGAGACGCTGCGCAATCTCGCCAGGCGCGTGATGCCGGACGGCCTCGACCTCGACCTCGACCTCGGTGTCGGCGGCGCCGCGCGGCCCGCGGCCGATCCGCTGCCGGACGGCGCCTCCTTCACCAGGGCGTCCTACCGCAACGAGGCGGGGGCACGCGCTTACAAGCTCTATGTACCCGCCGACCGGCGCGGCGAAGAGCCGCTCCCCCTGGTGGTGATGCTGCACGGCTGCACCCAGTCGACCGACGATTTCGCGGCCGGCACGCGGATGAACGCGCTGGCCGAGGAGCACGGCTTCCTCGTCGCCTACCCGGAGCAGCCGTCCTCGGCCAACGCCAACAAGTGCTGGAACTGGTTCAGCCCGGACGACCAGCGGCGCGACCGCGGCGAGCCCTCGCTGATCGCGGGGATCACCCGCCGGATCATGCAGGACCATGCCGTGGACCCCGGCCGCGTCTACATCGCCGGACTCTCCGCCGGCGGAGCGGCGGCGGCCGTCATGGCCGCGACCTACCCGGACCTCTACGCCGCCGTTGGCGTGCATTCCGGTCTGCCGCATGGGGCCGCCCGCGATCTCCCCTCCGCCTTCGCCGCCATGCGCCAGGGAGGGGGGCCGGCGGTCCGGCGGTCCGGCGCCCCGGTCCCGACGATCGTCTTCCACGGAGACCGGGACACCACGGTCCACCCGCGCAACGGCGACGATGTCGTCGCCCAGTCGAAGGGGGGTATGACGGGGATGCAGGCGACGGTGGAGCGCGGGACGGTGTCCGGTGGGCACGGCTACAGCCGCACCCTGCACGCCGACGTCTCCGGTCGGGTGCTGTGCGAGCAGTGGACGATCCACGGTGCCGGCCATGCCTGGGCCGGTGGCAGCCCGGCCGGGTCCTACACCGATCCACGCGGGCCGGACGCCTCGCGGGAGATGCTGCGTTTCTTCCTCGCGAACCCGCATCGCAGCGTGTCGTGACCTCACGCCGGAGCCGGCTCACGGTGCGGCCATCCGGCTGTGGCGTGGGCTGGGGCCTGGCGGGCAACGAGGCTGCCGCCACGGAACCAGCCCGTGATGCATGGGGCGCCGATAGCCAGGCGGATCTGAACGTCCACATCGGCGGATAGGGGGAGAGATGAATCGTGGCTTAGGCCCAGTTTCCGGAAATCCCCGAGGTCAGCTGCGAGCGCGATCAGGTCACCGCATGCCGGTTCCCGTGCCTTTGGCATGGCAGCGGACATGCGAGCGCAGGTGGTAGATCTGGTGGTCGACTTCATCGACCGGATCGAGAACCGGCAACCCGGTCCGGGGGCCCACCGGTATGGCCCCGACCCTCACCCTCGCCGGAACCAAGGCCCCCTTCCCTTGTTCGCGGTTCGGGTCTGTGCCCTACCGAGGATTGCAAAGGGGAACACCATGAAACGAGCGTTATCCACCGTCGCCGCGCTGGCGCTGCTGGCGGGGTCGGCGTGGGCGGCGACCGACGATGACCTGAGGAAGCGCGCCAACGAGACCTTCAAGCCGATCCCCTCCATGGTGCCCGCCGTCCAGGGCAACCCGGTGACCCGCGAGAAGGCCGACCTGGGCCGCATGCTGTTCTTTGACCCGCGCCTCTCGGCGAGCGGCATCCTCAGCTGCAACTCCTGCCACAACCTAGCGATGGGCGGCGACGACAACCTGGAGACCTCCATCGGCCACGGTTGGCAAAAGGGGCCGCGCAACTCACCCACGGTGCTGAATTCGGTATTCAACGCCGCGCAGTTCTGGGACGGCCGCGCGCAGGATCTCCGCACCCAGGCCAAGGGGCCGATCCAGGCGGGCGTCGAGATGGCGGCCACGCCGGAGATGGTGCTGGGGGTGCTGAAGAGCATCCCGGAATACCAGCAACGCTTTAAGACCGCCTTCCCCGGCGAGGCGGACGCCGTCACCTTCGACAACGTCGCCAAGGCGATCGAGGCGTTCGAGGCGACGCTGATCACCCCAGCCTCGCGCTTCGACCAGTTCCTCGAAGGCAACGTCAACGCGCTGAACGCCCAGGAGAAGGAGGGGCTGCGCCTGTTTATGGACACCGGCTGCTCCGGCTGCCACAACGGCGTCAACCTCGGTGGCCAGGACTACTTCCCGTTCGGCGTGGTCGAGCGGCCCGGCAGCGACATCCTGCCGCCCGGCGACAAAGGGCGCTTTGCGGTGACCAAGACGGCATCCGACGAGTACGTGTTCCGCGCCGTGCCACTGCGCAATGTCGCGCTGACCGCCCCCTACTTCCACACCGGCAAGGTGTGGGACCTTGAGCAGGCGGTCGCCATCATGGGCACCAGCCAGCTTGGCAAGGAGCTCAGCCGCGATGAGGTCAACGCCATTACCGCGTTCCTGCACACCCTCTCGGGCGAACAGCCGCGGGTTGAGATGCCCCTGCTCCCCGCCAGCACGGCGCAGACGCCGCGGCCGGAACCACTGGTGAAAAACTCCATGGAAAAGGGCGCCGCCGTCGAACGGGCAACGCCGGTCCGCTGAGGACGGGGCGCCGGAAGCACCGGCACCCCTCTCCGCAGCTTAGGGAAGGTGTTTAGAACGCACTGAGGCGGTTTGCGACGATGAAGAAGGCGGCCGCGGTGAGCAGCGCGAGTATCATCCGCTGCAACCTGTCCTGTCGTCGATCCAAGCGTTTGTTCGCCAGCGGCCAAGTGCAGCCGTGCTCGACGATGCATCGGACCGTGCCGAGCCCCGAACCGTGGGGCTCGCCGACCTTGCGGCTGTGTGGCTGGACCCCGTCGCGTAAGCAGAGCCAGCGGTTGTTGGCACGGTCGTACCCCCGTCCGCGTAGAGCCTGCCGATGGCGGCGCAGACGACCTGGGCCACGCGCAGCGGATCCGGAAAGAGCCTTACTGTCATGCACGTTGGCGGGCGAAGGGGCGACCGCCAGCGGCAGGCCGTCGGCTGAGACGACGATGTGGTACTTGGTCCCGGGCTTGCCGCGATCGGTCGGGTTCATCCCGGTCAACGCGCCGCCCCGCTTGGCCTGCACCGAGCAAGTGTCGCCGACAACATCCCATGCGGCGTCGGGACCGGAGCGCGTCATGCGAACGAGGACGGCATGGACATAGCGCAGCACCGCCGTCGCGTGCCACCCGTCCAGCCGTCGGCGAAGACGGCCCGGGCACCCGCCCAACGAGCTCGGATCGTGGCGGGGAGCTCTTGCCACCGACTCCAGTGTTCCAAGCGATTGGTGCGGGCGGTCGGACTCGAACCGACATATCCGTAAGGATGGCGGATTTTGAATCCGCTGCGTCTACCAATTCCGCCACGCCCGCACTATGCCGCCGACCCTGTCTTCCGCGCTCTGCACCTATTCTGCACCTAGCGCCTTTGACGGGTTTTCCGACGGCGTTTCTCCTACCACTCTAACCCGTTAAAGAACAGCGACTTTTTGGCGTTCTGCGACAAACTGCCGCACCATAGACAAAGCTGTTTTTGAGTCTGTCGCGTCTACCAATTTCGCCACTGGGGCAACGGGTGCAAATTGGTGGGGCGATCATACATGCCGGCCCGCCCCGGTCAATCGGAAAGGGTAGCCGGCCGCAAACGCCGGCGGGGCCGCAGCGGTCGGTGGCTGGCGGCTGGCCTTGCGGCGCGGGGCGCGCTATATCTCGCGCCATGCCGAACCGCCTCGCCCTCGCCGATCCGCGCCTGCCCGCCCTGCTTCTGGCGCTCGCCAGCGCCGGGATCCTCGGGGCGGCCCTCGTCTTCCAGTACGGCTTCGGCTACCAGCCGTGCATCCTCTGCATCTGGCAGCGCTGGCCCTACGTCGCCGTGCTCGCCTTCTCCATCGTCACGCTGCTGTTCCCGCGCTGGCGTGGGGTGGGCGATGCGCTGCTGGTCGCCAGCGGCTTCGCGCTGCTCGCCAACGCCGGCATCGCCGCCTACCACGTGGGCGTGGAGCAGCAGTGGTGGGCCGGCACGTCGGGCTGCGGCGCGCCGGCCGTGGCGGCCACCATCGAGGAACTGCGCGCCCGCATCCTGGCCGCGCCCGTCGTGCGCTGCGACGAGGTGCAGTGGTCGCTGTTCGGCGTCTCCATGGCCGGCTACAATGTGGTCCTGTCGCTGGGGATGGCGGCCTTCGCCTTCGCCTCGGCCCGCGTCGCCTACACCCGCAACCCCGCCGTCGGACTGCCATGACCCCGCTCGACGCCCACACCCTCGAAGGTTCCGCCGTCACCACGCCGGCCGCGCCCCGGCCCCGGCCGCGCGGCGCGCTGCCGGGTGATCCGACGCCGCGCCAGCGGCTGGCCCGCATCTGCCGCGTCGACCACGCCGGCGAGTACGGCGCCAAGCGCATCTACGAGGGGCAGATCGCCGTCATGGGCAAGGGCCGGCACGGCGACACGCTGCGCCACATGGCGCAGCAGGAGTTGGAGCACCTGCGCTACTTCGAAGGCCAGCTCGCCCGGCGCCACGTGCGCCCCACGGCGCTGCAGCCGTTCTGGCACGTCGCCGGCTTCCTGCTGGGCGCCGGCACCGCGCTGCTGGGCGAGCGCGCGGCCATGGCCTGCACCGTGGCGGTGGAGGAGGTGATCGACGGCCATTACGAGGCGCAGCTGAAGCACCTCGGCCCGGAGGAGGCGGAACTGCGCGACTCGATCGTCCGCTTCCAGGCGGAGGAGGTCGAGCACCGCGACATCGGCCTCGCCAACGGGGCGGAGCAGGCGCCCGGCTATGGGCTGCTGAGAGCCGCCATCAAGGCCGGCACGCGCGCCGCCATCTGGGTGGCGGAGCGGGTGTAAGGGGGCCTTATCCCCGATCGCCTTATCCAGGCTCCAGTTCGCTGTCCCAATAAAGAAAATCCCGCCAACTTTCGTGAAGGAAGTTTGGCGGGAAGGCGCGTCCGTTCTCTTGCAGCAGGTGGGCCGTCGGTTGGTGCGGCGGACTGAGGGGAATCATGCCGCAATGGTGCGGCAGCCGGTTCCCCTTCATCAGGTTGCACGCCGAACAGGAGGTGACGACGTTTTCCCACGTGGTGCGCCCTCCGCGTGAGCGCGGGACGACATGGTCGAAGGTCAGCTCCTGCGTCGGGAACGGCCGGCCGCAGTACTGGCAGGCGAATCGGTCGCGCAGGAACACGTTGAATCGGGTGAACGCCGGCTTGCGTGTCGCCGGGATGTACTCCTTCAACGAAATCACGCTGGGCAGGCGGATTTCGAAGGTGGGGGAGCGCACCACGCGGTCGTATTCGGAGATGATGTTGACCCGGTCGAGGAACACCGCCTTGACGGCTTCCTGCCATGACCAGAGCGACAGCGGGAAATAGCTGAGCGGACGGAAATCCGCGTTCAGCACCAGAGCCGGACAATGATCGGGTGGTGGAGCCAATGGCCACTCCCTTCGTCTCGTTCCGTCTCGCAGGACCCGGATAAGGCCCGGCGCACTAAATACATAAGCGATCGGGGTGCGGTTCTCAACATCTCGCGTTCGGGTGCGACGCTGCGGCGCACAAATTTCTTCAAACCGTAACCCTTTCGGCGGAGGGCCGGCCGCCAGTCTTTCAGGCTTCAAGCGGACGGAGGTGTCCTTGTGACAAAGGACCCTTGTGACAAAGGTCGGCCCGGGCCTCCGCCGGGCTTGCCGGTTACAGGGCGTTAACCAAAACGGCCCATGGTTCCCCTCACGAGAAAGCCAGGGGAATCGTCATGTCCGCCATGATCATCGACCTCACCGAGAAGCGCCGCGAACGCGAGGAGCGCGACCGGCAGAAGCGCATCGACGCCTTCGATCGCGAACTGCGCCGCCGCCTCGCCCTCTACCTGGACGGCGAAGAGATCCCGGTCGAGCCGATCCGCGACAATCCATACATCTAAACACGCCGCACATCTGACAGCCGCCCGCAAGGTCGGCTATAGAAGCGGCATGACGACCGTCACCCGCTTCGCCCCCAGCCCGACCGGGCACCTGCACCTGGGCCACGCGTACTCCGCCCTGTTCGGCTGGCGCGCGGCCAGGGAGGCCGGCGGGCGCTTCCTGCTCCGCATCGAGGACATCGACCCGGGCCGCTGCCGGCCGGAGTTCGAGCGCGACCTGATGGAGGATCTGGCCTGGCTGGGCCTCGATTGGGAAACCCCCGTCCGCCGCCAGTCCGACCACCTCGGCGACTACCGCGCCGCGCTGGAGCGGTTGCAGGGCATGGGGGTGATCTACCCCTGCTTCTGCACCCGCAAGGACATCGCCGCCGAGATCGCCCGCGCCGGCCACGCCCCGCACGGGCCGGACGGCCCGCTCTACCCCGGCACCTGCCGCCACCTCCCGGAATCCGACCGCGCCGCGCGCATCGCCTCGGGCGCGCCGTACGCGTTGCGCCTGGACGTGGCGCGCGCCAAGGGGTTGACCGGGCCGTTGCGCTGGCACGACCAGGGCAAGGGCTGGCAGGAGGCGACGCCGGAGATCCTGGGCGACGTGGTGCTGGCCCGCAAGGACACGCCGACCAGCTATCACCTCAGCGTCACGACGGACGACCACATCCAGGGCGTCACGCTGGTGACGCGCGGCGAGGACCTGTTCTTCGCCACGCACCTGCACCGTCTGCTCCAGGCGCTGCTGGGCTACGCCGTGCCGGAGTGGCACCACCACGGCCTGCTGACCAACGAGCGCGGCGAACGACTCGCCAAGCGCGACAAGGCGCAGACGCTCCGCTCGCTCCGCGATGCCGGCCGCACCCCCGCCGAGGTCCGCGCCCTGGCGGAAGGTCATACGTTCGGGTGAGAGTTGCCTTCTCTCCCTCCCCTGCCTCCGGCGAGGGAGGGAAGGGGCCCACGAAGTGGGAAGGGTGCGGGCAACGGCCTTTTCGGGTGACGGGGCCGCTGATCCTCGGCACAACCTTGCCCCCACCCTCCCAGCCTTCGGCTGGGTCCCTCCCTCCCCCGGCGGGGCCAGGGGAGGGGATTCATTCACCACACCCGCCGCAGGCCCGTCACGAGGTCCAGGTACTCCGGGTGCTCGGGCGTCAGGAAGCCGTGGCGGATCATGAAGTCGATCAGCACGAGGTTCACGTTGAACTTCCAGCGGTCGGTGGTGCGCACGGATTCGGCCACCTCCTCCAGCGGCCAGCGCGTGTATTCCTCCACCTCGCCGTCGGTGTTGCGCGGCTCGAAGTCCGGATCCAGTTCCAGGTCGTAGAGGAACAGCGTGTCGGGCTTCAGGCCGGCGGCGCAGTCCATCAGATAGGTGATGGCGCCCACCGGCACGGCGCGGGTGATCAGGTCGGGGCCGATGCCGGCTTCCTCGTGCGCTTCCTTGACCAGGTTCTCGGCCAGCGTCAGGCCGATGGGCTGGCCGCCGGCGATCAGGTTGTCCAACTGGCCCGGCGCCACCGTGCGGTCCTGCGCGCGCCGGCCGATCCACAGATCGATGCCGCCGTCCGGCCGCCGCACGAAGCCGTTGACGTGCAGCCCATAGGCGGTGACGCCGAACGGCGTGACCGCGGCGCGGTCGATGCGCGCCAGCGGCTCGTCGCCCCACCTCGGCAGCACCGGGTAGAACTCGTTGCGCAGCTTCGCCACGGTGCCGCGCTCGACGAGGTATTCGGCGGCGTGCGCGATCACCGCCGAGCGCGCCTCGAAGTCGCCCACCTCCGGCGCCAGCGTCAGCCGCTCGGGCGTCGACACGAAGCCGGGATCGACGTCCGGCAGCTCGTCGGACAGGTCGTGGCGGACCCAGCCGACGCGCACGCCCTCCACCTCGAACGGGCGGTAGGCGGAGAAGTCGTACGCGTTGCACGCGCGGATGTGACGAAGAAAGGACATGCCAGCGATGTAGCCGGGCGCGGTGCGCTCGGCAAGACATTGTGTGGGCAAGACATTGTATGGCCGGACGGGGCGGGTGCTTTCGCCGCACCCATCGTTCGTGTTACCTCCTCTTCGGACGAGGCGGGGCGGCGGCGATGGGCGTGTTCGGGCGGGCAATCTTCGGGGCGGCCCTGCTGTTGGCCGGTGCTGCGGCGCCCGCGCTGGCCGCGCGCGCCACGCTGGTGGTGGACGCCGAGGGCGGGCGGATCCTGCACGCCGAGAACGCCAACCTGCGCAGCTTCCCGGCCTCCACCACCAAGATGATGACCGCCTACCTCGCCTTCGAGGCGCTGGCCAAGGGCGAGCTGAAGCTGGACGAGGATCTGGCCGTGTCCGCGCACGCAGCCGGGCAGGGCGGCCAGTCGCTGGAGCTGGAGCCGGGCACCCGCATCAAGGCGCGCGACGCGCTGCTGGGCATGCTGGTGGAATCGGCCAACGACGCCGCCGTGGTGCTGGCCGAACGGCTGGGCGGCGGCGAGGCGGCGTTCGCCGAGCGCATGACCGCCAAGGCGCGCGAGCTGGGCATGGCGCGCACCCGCTTCCGCAACGCCTCCGGCCTCAACCATCCGGAGCAGGTGGTGACGGCGCGCGACATGGCGGTGCTGGCGCTGGCGCTGCTGCGCGACTTTCCCGACCGCTACGGCCTGTTCGCCACGCGCGGCTTCGCGCACAAGGGCGAGTCCTACACCACCGTCAACGGCTTCCTCGTCAACTACCCCGGCGCCGACGGCATCAAGACGGGCTTCACCTGCGCCGCCGGCTACAACCTCGTGGCCTCGGCCGTGCGCGGCGGGCGGCGGCTGGTGGCCGTGGTGCTGGGCGAGACCAGCCGGGGCGAGCGCGCCGGCACGGTGGCCGAGCTGATGAACGCCGGCTTCTCCAAGCCGCCGGCGGAGAACGCCCGCACGCTCGCCGACCTCGACCCCGTCCAGACCGGCGAGCCCGACCCGCCGCCGCAGGGCGTGATCGCCGAATCCTGCGCCTCCATCATCGCCACCCCGGGCGCCCCCAACGTCGGATTGGCCGGCGCCGGTCTGGCCGGGCTCGGCGCGCCGGGCCTGCGGGCGGCGGGCTGGAGCGTGGAGGTGGCCGGCGGCTTCGCCGATCCGGCGACGGCGCGCGCCGTGGGCAGCCGCATGCTGGTGCGCGAGCCGGGCCTGCGCGGCGGCCGCATCGGCGTGTTGCAGCGGCGCGGGGGCGGGCCGCTCGGCTTCCGCCCGCTGGTGCTGGGCCTGACCGAGCCGGCGGCCAAGCAGGCCTGCTTCCGCATGCGCCAGCGCGGCCAGCGCTGCATCGTGCTCAGCCCGCAGAACCTCGTCGCCGCGGCCGAGCAGGCGGCCATGCTGTCCCGCGCGGCGGCGGTGGGGGCGGCGCCGGCCAAGGCGGCAGCGGCCAAGGCGGATCCGGCGGGGGCCGCCAAGCCGGCCCGGCGCTGATTGTTCCGCGCTGTTGCCGCCCGGTCACACGCACACGTCCTTGTTGCAACGCGCCTATCGGCATCGTAAACGAGAGCGCACGAGAGAGAGGGGACGGCGCATGGCGACAACGGCGTTCGGGGATTACACGGTGCTCGTCATCGAGGACGAGGCCTTCACCCGCATGGTCCTCGCCAAGATGCTCGCCACCCTCGGCTTCAAGGCGGTGCACCAGGCCGCCGACGGCGAGGCGGGCTTGGCCGCCGTGCGCGAACACCGGCCCGACGTGGTGGTGTGCGACGTCGAGATGACGCCGCTGGACGGCCTGGGCTTCCTGCGCGCCCTGCGCGCCGGCGGCGATCCGCGCCACGCCGCGCTGCCCGTGATCTTCATGACCAACCGCGCCGACGAAGGGCGCATGGCGGAGGCCCGCGATCTCGGCGCCGACGCCTTCCTGGTCAAGCCGGCGACGCCGGATTCCCTGCGCGCGGCGCTGGGCGCGCGGCTGGGCTGAACGGCCGCCCCACCGGCGCTTTCGGCCGAAACGCTGTACGCGGATCCGCCGATGTGGCGTAGGAGGCAGCCTGTCCGGCCGTCCTCCGACGTGCCTGCCCTAACCCTTTGGACGCCTTCCAACGAACCTCGCAAGTCCGTGTTGATGTTGCGCGATACCAATCCCCATCTCTCTTAGGGAGGGGTTGGATCCGCACCGCGCTCCGTGCGTTAATGGGGACGGGACGGGTCCATCCGCCGACAGCGCAGCAGGGAGTTGTTAACCTTTGATCGGCACGCTTACGATTAACCCTAGCGTCTGCGTAGGTTAACGGCGCGGGGCAGCTCTGGAGGACGATGGCGTGATATGGGGCGCCTGGCATATCCGGACGGAGCGGCAGACGGGGCATACCCCTTCTGCCGGTACGCCGGTGGCACCCTCAGCCAGACGCCAAGCCGGCCTTCGGCCCATACGCCGGAATGAAAGCACCTTCCGCCACGTTCGTGTTCACGACTGTGTGCGTCTGGAAAACCCTACGCCAAGCATTAGATTGATACTTACAGGTCCTGCTGGTTCGCTGCTTTTGGCAAGTAACCGCATAAAAATGCTGGGCTTCGACGGTGAGCGGGGTCGGTACAGGACTGGTCTTCCGCCTGTGCCCGCCCATGAACCTCGGTGGGTGTGGTCCGCGCCGCTGGACGGCAGCGCCGCATCCCCCGTCCCTTGGGACTAGGAATACGGAGCAACTGAATGTTCCCGGCCGACGAACTGTTCTCGCGTTACACGCAAGCGTACGAGGGTCGCCGCGAGGTCGAGATGACCCTCACGGAATACCTCGAGGGTTGCCGGGACGATCCGATGATGTACGCATCGGCGCCCGAACGCATCCTGGCCGCCATCGGCGAGCCCGAGGTGGTGGACACCGCCAAGGACCCGCGGCTTGGGCGGATCTTCATGAACCGCACCATCAAGGTCTACCCCGCCTTCTCCGACTTCTACGGCATGGAGGAGACGATCGAGCGCATCGTCGGCTTCTTCCGCCACGCAGCCCAAGGGCTGGAGGAGCGCAAGCAGATCCTCTACCTGCTGGGCCCGGTCGGCGGCGGCAAGTCGTCGCTGGCGGAGCGGCTGAAGTCCCTGATGGAGAAGTGCCCGGTCTACGTGCTGAAGGCCGGCAAGGAGGTGTCGCCGGTGTTCGAGAGCCCGCTGGGCCTCTTCAACCCGGACGAGATGGGCGAGATCATCGAGGAGCGCTACGGCGTCCCGCGCCGCCGCCTGACCGGGCTGATGAGCCCGTGGGCGATCAAGCGCCTGGACGAGTTCGGCGGCGACATCTCGAAGTTCCGCGTCATCAAGGTGCATCCGTCCAAGCTGCGGCAGATCTGCGTCACCAAGACCGAGCCCGGCGACGAGAACAACCAGGACATCTCCTCGCTGGTCGGCAAGGTCGACATCCGCAAGCTGGAGATGTTCAGCCAGAACGACCCCGACGCCTATTCCTTCTCCGGCGGCCTGAACCGGGCCAGCCAGGGCATCATGGAATTCGTCGAGATGTTCAAGGCGCCCATCAAGATGCTGCACCCGCTGCTGACGGCGACGCAGGAGGGCAACTACGTCGGGTCCGAGAACATCGGCGCCATCCCCTTCCAGGGCATCATCCTGGCGCACTCCAACGAATCCGAGTGGCAGTCGTTCAAGAACAACAAGAACAACGAAGCCTTCATCGACCGCATCTGCGTCATCAAGGTGCCGTACTGCCTGCGCGTGCAGGAGGAGCAGCACATCTACGAGAAGCTGATCAGCGGCTCCGACCTGTCCACGGCGCCGTGCGCGCCGTCGACGCTGGAGATGCTGTCGAAGTTCTCGGTGCTGTCGCGGCTGCGCGAGCATCCGAACTCCAGTCTCTATTCGAAGATGCGGATCTATGACGGCGAAAGCCTGAAGGAGACGGATCCCAAGGCCAAGTCCATGCAGGAGTACAAGGACCAGGCCGGCGTCGACGAGGGCATGGACGGCATCTCCACCCGCTTCGCCTTCAAGGTGCTGGCGGCCACCTTCAACTACGACTCCACCGAGATCTCCGCCGATCCCGTGCACCTGATGTACATCCTGGAGCAGTCGATCAAGCGCGAGCAGTTCCCGGAGGAGACCGAGAAGAAGTACCTGGAGTTCATCAAGGCCGAGCTGGCGCCGCGCTATGCGGAGTTCATCGGCAACGAGATCCAGAAGGCCTATCTGGAATCCTACCACGACTACGGCCAGAACCTGTTCGACCGCTACGTCGACTACGCCGACGCGTGGATCGAGGACCAGGACTTCAAGGATCCCGACACCGGCCAGCTGATGAACCGCGAGCTGCTGAACCAGGAGCTGACCAAGATCGAGAAGCCGGCCGGCATCGCCAACCCCAAGGACTTCCGCAACGAGGTGGTCAAGTTCGCGCTGCGCGCCAAGGCCGCCAACCAGGGCCGCAACCCGTCCTGGACCAGTTACGAGAAGATCCGCGAGGTCATCGAGAAGCGGATGTTCAGCCAGGTCGAGGATCTGCTGCCGGTCATCTCCTTCGGGTCGAAGAAGGACAGCGACAGCGAGAAGAAGCACCACGAGTTCGTCGAACGCATGATGTCGCGCGGCTACACCGAGCGGCAGGTCCGGCGGCTGGTGGAATGGTACATGCGCGTGAAGCAGGCCGGCTGACGCCGGCCCGCCAGCGCACACGAGTAAACCGGAAGGCGAGGGCTCTCCATTGATGAACATCGTCGACCGCCGCCTGAACCCGCAAGGCAAGAGCCTGGCCAACCGCCAGCGTTTCCTGCGGCGCGCCAAGGAACAGGTCATCAAGGCGGTGCGCGAGGCTTCCTCCAAGCGCTCCATCCAGGACGTCGAGAGCGGTGACAAGATCACCATCTCGACCGGCGGCGTGCGGGAGCCCTCCCTCCATCGCGCCTCCCAGGGGGGCTTGCGGGACTACGTCGTCCCCGGCAACAAGGAGTACATCGAGGGCGACACCATCCCGCGCCCCGAGGAGCAGGGCGGGCGCGGCAGCGAGGCCAGCGCGGACGGGGAGGGCGAGGACGATTTCCGCTTCGTCCTGTCCCGCGAGGAATTCCTGGACATCTTCCTGGAGGACTTGGAACTCCCCGACCTCGTCAAGCAGAAGGTCAAGCAGTCGGAATCCTTCTCGCTGACGCGCGCCGGCTACACGGTGTCCGGCTCGCCGGCCAACCTCAACCTCGTGCGCACCATGCGCAACAGCCTCAGCCGGCGCATCGCGCTGAAGCGTCCGAAGCCGGAGGATCTGGTCGAGCTGGAGCGCCAGCTGGCCGACGCCGAGGCGCGCGGCGATTCGCCCGAGGAGCTGGAGGAGATCCGCCGCCACCTGGAGCACACGCACCTGCGCTCCAAGCGGATTCCCTTCATCGACCCCATCGACGTCCGCTACAACCGCTTCGAATCGGTGCCCAAGCCCATCGCGCAGGCCGTCATGTTCTGCCTGATGGACGTCTCGGGCTCGATGACCGAGCACATGAAGGACCTCGCCAAGCGCTTCTTCATGCTGCTCTACCTGTTCCTGCGGCGGCGGTACCGCTCCGTCGACATCGTCTTCATCCGCCACACGCACGAGGCGAAGGAGGTCGACGAGGAGACGTTCTTCTACTCCACCGAGACCGGCGGCACCGTGGTGTCCACCGCGCTCGAAGAGATGCAGAAGGTCGTCAAGGACCGCTATCCCGAGAACGAGTGGAACATCTACGCGGCCCAGGCCTCGGACGGCGACAACATGTCGTCGGACAACGCCCGCTCGGCGGCGCTGCTGCGCGAGGTGATCCTGCCCATGTGCCAGTACTTCGCCTACATCGAGGTGGCGGCGGAGCACAACCTTGGCCTGTCGGCCCTGGGCCGCGAGACCGAGTTGTGGCGCACCTACAAGCTGGTGCAGCGCCCCGACCTGCCGCTCGCCATGCGGCGCGTGCGCTCGCGCCGCGAGATCTTCCCCGTCTTCCGCGACCTCTTCGCCCGCGAGAAGGCCACCGGTGCCTGAGGAGGCCATCCGCATGACCGCCGTGATCACCAAGCCGGAAGGCCCGCTGTTCGAAGGCGCCGACTGGGACTACGACAAGATCAAGCGCGCCTACGACGCCATCGAGGACGTCGCCTTCAACGAACTCGGCCTCGACATCTACCCCAACCAGATCGAGGTCATCACGGCCGAGCAGATGCTCGACGCCTATTCGTCCATCGGCATGCCGCTGATGTACAAGCACTGGTCGTTCGGCAAGCACTTCGCCCGCGACGAGATGCTGTACCGCAAGGGCTTCCGTGGCCTGGCGTACGAGAT
>NZ_DASPMG010000178.1:0-26544 GCF_035627195.1 Azospirillum sp. | reverse complement strand
GCCATGGCGCCGGCCCTGGCGCACGACGTCAACATCGCCTTCGCCTGGGGCGGCACCTGGGGCCTGCTGGCGCTGGGGCTGATCGCCGGGTCGCGGACGCTGGAGACGCGCTTCGTCGCCGACGCGCCGGCCAAAGGGAGGGCCGGAACGGCACGGCGGCGCCCTCCGGCGGCCATGAGCGCGTGCGTGGCGACGCCGCTGGCGCTCGGCACCGTGGCGGGGACCGCGGCCGGCCGCGCCATGGCCGGCCCCGGCGCCGCGGCGGCGGCACCGGGGCGCGGACACACGCTGTTCACCGCCGCCGGCGACGTCGTTCAGGCCGACCCCGCGCGCGCCGCCGAGATGGCCGTGGCCGGGCTGGATCTCGACCGCATCGACACGGTGGACATCCTGGCGACCGAGCGCGAGTCCGACTTCGTCCTCCACCTCGTCCGGCGGCTGGAGGTGCACCCGGTGCAGATCGCGCTCCTGACGCACGAGCCCGCGCTGGTCGCCCGCGTGTGGCGGGAGGCGCCGCCCTTGATGCGCATCATCATCGTGCCGCGCCCCATGGGCCGGGCGGACGCCATGATGAAGCGCGCGCTGGACGTGACGGTGGCGGCGCTGTGCCTTGCCCTGCTGTCGCCGGTGATGCTGCTGGTGGCGGCGCTGATCAAGCTGGATTCGCCGGGGCCGGTGTTCTTCCGCCAGGACCGCGTCGGCTACCGCAACCGCATCTTCCGCATCTACAAGTTCCGCACGATGCACGACCGTGCCGCCGACCCGCTGGCCGACCGCCTGACGGAGCGCAATGACCCGCGCGTCACCCGCTTCGGCGCCTTCCTGCGGCGCAGCAGCATCGACGAGCTGCCGCAGCTCATCAACGTGCTGCTGGGCGACATGTCGCTGGTGGGGCCGCGCCCGCACCCGCTGAACGCCAAGGCCGGGCAGTCGCTCTACGCCGAGGTGGTGGACCGCTACGCCACGCGCCACCGCGTCACGCCGGGCATCACCGGCTGGGCGCAGGTCCACGGCTGGCGCGGCAACACCGACGACGAGGAGAAGCTGATCCGCCGGTGGGAACACGACATGTTCTACATCGAGAACTGGTCGATCTGGTTGGACATCCAGATCCTCCTCGTGACGCCCATCGTCCTGCTGACCGGCAAGAACGCCTACTGACCCCGGGTCGGAGAGCGGAAGGAGGGACCGATGGCCGTCGACATCGCGATCTGGAGTCTGTTCGGCGTCACGGCGCTGCTGGGCCTGTACCCGTTCGGCCCCTTCCAGGCGACGCTGTGGCTGGTGCGCCGCGTGCGGGGCGTTCTCCCGGCGCCGCGGCCGGGCTTCACGCAAGAGCCGGGCGGACGCGTCGCCGTGCTGCTGTGCGCCTACAACGAAGAGGCGGTTCTGCGCGACAAGATCGCGAACACGCTGGCGTTGGATCCCGGAGACGGCAGCGTGGAACTCCTTCTCTACGTGGACGGCGCCACCGACGGCACGCTGGCCATCGCCCAGGACTGTGCCGATCGTTACGGCGACCGCGTCACGCTGGTGGCGTCGGCGGAGCGACGCGGCAAGGCCTATGGCGTGCGCCAGCTTCTGGCCCGCTGCACGGCGCCCATCGTGGTGTTCACCGATGCCAACGTCGCCATCGCGCCGGACGCCGTCACCCGCCTGCGCCGCTACTTCGCCGATCCGGAGATCGGCTGCGTGTGCGGCCACCTGTCCTATGTGAACGGCGAGGAATCCGCCACCGCCGGGGTGGGTGCGCTGTACTGGCGCCTGGACGAGTGGACCAAGCAGCTGGAGACCGACACCGGCAGCGCCATGGGCGCCGACGGTTCCCTGTACGCCGCGCGGCGGGACTGCCTGCCCAACGAGGCGGAGGACCTGTTCGACGACCTGTTCGTGTCGATGAGCATCCTGGCGCAGGGCAAGCGCGTGGTGCGCGCCCCCGACGTGCGGGCCTGCGAGATCCACGTCAGCGACCCGGCGGAGGAGTTCCAGCGCAAGATCCGCATCAGCTCCCAGTCCTTCACCATCCACCGCCGCCTGTGGCCGCGCCTGCGCCGGCTGGACGCCTGGACGCTGTACCAGTACCTGGGCCACCGCTATCTGCGCTGGGTCGGCGGCTACAGCCTGGCGCTGGCGGGCGTGCTGTTCGAAATCGGGCTGGTGCGCGCCCTGGGGCCGGTCGGCGGCACGGCGGCGGCGCTGCTGCCGGCGGTGCTGCTGGGGCTGGGCTGGGTACTGCGCGTGCGGCTGGCGACCGGCGTCGTGAACATCGCGCTGGCGCTGCTGGCCACCTCCATCGGCGTGTACATGTCGCTGGCCGGCCGGCGCGCCGTGACCACCTGGAAGCCGGCGCAGAGCGTGCGCAGCCGCTTCCCCACCGTGTCGGGCTGAGGCGGGGCGTCGCATGCGGATCCTGATGGTCGATCCCCCCGGCTTCACGCCGGCCTACGACGCGGCGCTGGTGGCGGGCCTGCGGGGGTTGGGGCACGAGGTGCTGTTCGTCACCGCCGCCGGGACCGGCGATTGGGCCATGGACCCGCCGCCGGAGGCGTGGTTCTACCCGGAACAGACGTTCGCCACGGTGCGGAGGCTGCCGGCGCCCGTGCGCCGGGGCATCAAAGCGGCGAGCCACCTGCTGTCCATGCGCCGGCTCATCCGGCGGGCCGAGGCGTTCCGCCCGGACGTCATCCATTTCCAGTGGATGCCGCTGCCGGTGGTGGACGCGCGGCTGCTCGGCCGGCTGCGGCGCATCGCACCCGTGGTGCTGACCGTGCACGACAGCACGCCCTACAACGGCAGCCGGCAGGCCCGCCTGCTGGGCCTGGGGACGGAGGCGCTGTGGCGCGGCGTGGACCATCTGATCGTCCACACCGCGCAGGCGGCCGAGCAGTTCGTGCAGGGCGGCCACCGGGCGGACGGCGTGTCGCGCATCGCGCACGGCCTGCTGCACGAGGAGCTGATCCCCCGGAACGCGCCGCCCCGCGCGGCGGACGGCGTGCTGCGCCTGCTGCAGTTCGGCAAGGTGCAGGACTACAAGGGCGTCGACGTGCTGCTGCGCGCCGTCGCCCTGCTGCCCGACGGGGCGCGGCAACGGCTGCGCGTCACCGTGGCCGGCAAGCCGTACCTGGACACCAAGCCGCTGGAGGAACTGGCGGCGGCCTGCGGGCCGGGCATCGTCCGCCTCGACTTCCGCTTCCTGCCGGACGCGGAGCTGGGGCGCTGCATCGCCGAGGCCGACGCGCTGGTCTTTCCCTACCGGCAGATCGACGTCAGCGGCGTGCTGATGGCCGCCATGGCCTTCGGCAAGCCGGTCGTCGCCTCCAACCTTGGCGGGTTCGCCGAGATGCTGGCCGGCGGCGAGGAGGCGCTGCTGGTCGAGCCCGGCTCGGCCGAAGCGCTGCGCGACGCGCTCCTCCACCTTCTCGACGCGCCCGAGCGGCTGCCCGGCATGGCGGCGGCGATGGCGCGACGCGGCCGTGACCTGCCGGACTGGCGGGCCATCGCCGCTCGCACGGCCGATGCCTACGCCCTGGCACGCCACACCCATCGGCAACGACCGGGCCACCAGGAAACGGGCATCGCGACCCAATCCGAACGGGAGACTGTGAATCCATGACCAAAAGCGTTCTGGTGACCGGCGGGGCCGGGTATGTGGGAAGCCACGTCGTCCACGAACTGGTGGTGCGGGGGTTCGACGTCACCGTGCTGGACAACCTCCAGCAGGGTCATCCGGAGGCGGTGCCGCAGGACGTGCCGCTGATCGAGGCCGACCTGCGCGACGCCGAGGCCGTGCGCCGCGTCTTCCAGCGGCACCGCTTCGATGCGGTCATGCACTTCGCCAGCAACGCGCTGGTCGGCGAGAGCATGGAGATGCCGTTCCTCTACCTGAAGGACAATCTGGACGCGGCGCTCAATCTGGTGGGCGAGGCGGTGCGGCACGACGTGGACAAGTTCGTGCTGTCCTCCACCTCCAACATCTTCGGCAACCCCGAACGCTTTCCCATCGACGAGGAGTGCCGCGACGACCCCGGCAGCCCGTACGGCGAAAGCAAGCTGATGATCGAGAAGGTGCTGGCGTGGATGGACCGGGTGTACGGCCTGCGCTCCGCCTGCCTGCGCTACTTCAACGCGGCCGGCGCGCACCCCGACGGCATCCTGGGCGAGGACCACGACCCGGAGACGCACCTGATCCCCATCGTGCTGGACACCGCCGCCGGGCGCCGCCCGCATGTGGACGTCTACGGCACCGACTATCCCACGCCGGACGGCACCTGCATCCGCGACTTCGTGCACGTGTGCGATCTGGCGGACGCGCACCTGCGGGCGCTGGACCGGCTGGACGAGCGCAGCTGGCGCTTCAACATCGGCAGCGGCCACGGCTTCTCGGTCCGGCAGGTGATCGAGACGGCGGAGCGCGTCACCGGCCGGCCGATCCCCGTGCGCGAGGTCGGGCGGCGGCCGGGCGACCCGGCGGTGCTCGTCGCCTGCTCCGACCGGCTGCGGGCGGAGCTGGGGTGGGAGCCGCGCTTCTCCAGCCTGGAATGCATGCTGGAGACGGCCTGGGCGTGGCGTGTCGCGCATCCCAACGGCTACGGCCGGCGGGCCAAGGCGCCGAAGGTCAACGTCGCGCCGATCCGGCAGGCGGCCATGGCGATCGGGCGGGTCCATGACCAGTCCGCCTGATACCAATCCGCCTAATCAGGATACGGGTGCGGCGGCGCTCGCCATCATCGCCCGCGACCGGCTGTCGCGGCAGGCGATGGCGACGCTGCTGCGCACCTACGGCTTCCCGGTGGCGGCGAGTGCGGCGACGGTGTCGCATCTCGCCCGCCAGGCGGCGGTCAACCGCATGCGGGCGGTGGTGCTGGCGGCCGAGGGCGACCTGATGGAGACCTGCGACGCCGTCCGCATCCTGCGGCGCGATTGGCCGCGTGCGGCGGTCGTCGTGGTCGCCGCCCGGCCGTCCGAGGGAGAGCGGGCCAGCTACCGCAAGTGCGGGGCGGCGGCGGTGATCGAGCGCGACGCGCCGCCCATCCGCCTCGTCCGCTGCCTGGAGATCGTCACCGAGCCCGAGGGGGCGGCGGAGGGGACGGTGGTGGCCGCCCCGGCGCCCGATCTGGCGCCGGGCGACGCGGAGATCCTGGCGCTGCTGGCCACCGGGGCGACCAACCGGCAGGTGGCGGCGGTGCTGCGCCTGCCGGAATCGGCGGTGGCGGCGCGGCTGCGCGTGCTGCGGCTGAAGACGCGCCTGCGCAACCGCACGCAGCTCGCGCTCTGGTCCTGCACCATGAGCGCCGACGGCGGGGGCGCCCCATGACCGTCTGGGCGGACTGGAGCCACCCCCCCGCAGCCGCGCCGGCCGCCGCCAACGCCGCCATTGCCGCCGTCGAGCGCGACGTGGTGTGGGCGTACGGGGTGATGCTGTTCGCCATCTTCATCCTGCACCGCTTCGGCGTGCCGGCCGCCGGGTCGGAGGTGCCGCTGATGTTCCCGATCTGCCTGGCGGGCCTCGGCTGGCTGATGCTGCGCGGGCGGGCGTTCGTGGAGACCGGGCGGCTGATCCTGCTGGCCGCCTTCGCCGCCGCCGCCGCGCTGTCGGCGCTGGCCAACGGCGGCAGCCTGTCGTGGACGTCGCTGGCGCTGCTGTTCGCCATCTACATCCCGATGGTGCTGGTGATGCCGGTCAGCCCGGCCACGCGGCTGCGCTGCCTGGACCTGTTCCAGCGATTCGTGCTGTTCGTCTGCGTGGCGGGCGCCATCCAGTTCCTGGCGCAGTTCGTGATGCCGGGGCCGCGCCTCTTCACCTTCGCCGGGATCGTGCCAGAGGCGCTGCTGCGGCCGGGGTCGCACACGGTGATCCCGCTGCCGGCGCGCGCCGGCCTGTACAAGAGCAACGGCTTCTTCCTGGGCGAGCCGTCGTCGCTGTCGCAGTTCGCGGCGCTGGGCCTGATCGTGGAACTGCTGTACTTCCGCCGCCGGCTGTTCCTGCTGGCCTGCGTGGCGGGGCTGGTGCTGTCCTATTCGGGCACGGGGCTGGTGCTGCTGGCCGCCTTCCTGCCGCTGGTGCTGTTCCGCACGGCGGGGTTCGGCACCACCGTGCTGCTGGGCCTGCTGGGCCTGCTGGTGGTGGGGTTCGGGGAGCTGATCTACCTGGACGCCATCACCCAGCGCGCCGAGGAGTTCAACAGCCCGCATTCCAGCGGTTTCGCGCGCTTCCTCTCGCCGCTCTACGTGCTGGACCGGGTGATGCACCAGAACCCGTCGGCGATGCTGTTCGGCTTCGGTCCCGGCTCCATCACCAACTATCTGGCGGGGCTGGAGTTCACGGCGCACGACCCGACGTGGATCAAGCTGCTGTTCGAATACGGCGCGGTCGGCTTCCTGACCTTCGCCGCCTTCATCGCCTACGGGGTCTTCCACGGTTCGCGCTCATGGATCCTCGGCGGCGCGCTGCTGTTCTTCTATTGCTTCCTGGGGGGATTCCTTCTCACGCCGCTGGGCGGCTACGTGATGCTGCTGCTGGCGATTCTGCCGCGTGAAACCCAGTCGCGTGAAATGATGGCCCCGGCCGGGGCGGAAAGGGGTGCGGCGCCGTGGCCGAGGGCAAGCTGACGCATCCGGCCGCGGTGTGGGCCGTCGTCGAGACGGCCATCAACACCGGGGCCTCCATCGCCGGGCTGGTCCTGGTCGCCCGCCTGCTGGGGCCGGAGCATTTCGGCACCGCCGCCATGGTCGTGCTGACGGTGGAGATCCTGTCGCTGCTGACCGGCGGCCTGTTCATCGACGCGATGATCCAGGCCCGCACGCTGGAGCGGGAGCACACCAACGCCGCCTTCTGGATGAACATCGCCATGACGGCGGTCCTGGCGGTGGCGCTGACGCTGGGCGCCCCGGCCTTCGCGCGGCTGATGGACGAGCCGGACGTCGCCGGCATGCTGCCCTGGGGGGCGCTGACGCTGCTGGCGCACGCCTGCGGGGCGGTGCCGATCGCGCTGCTGCGCCGGCGCATGCGCTTCCGCGACCTGGCGGTGCGCACGCTGGTGGCGCGGCTGGCCTCCGTGGCGGTGGGCGTGGGCCTCGCCTGGGGCGGCTTCGGCGCCTGGGCGCTGATCATGCAGCAGATGACGCTGCACGGCGTCGGGGCGGTGTCGCTGTGGATCATGGGCGACTGGCGGCCGGGCTTCGCCACCACCCGCCGGCACGCGGGCGAGCTGCTGCGCTTCGCCGGAGTGTGGCTGGGGGCGGAGTTCGTGCTTCTGATCGCCAAGCCGGCGTTCCAGCTGCTGATCGGCGCCTTGTACGGGCCGGCGACGCTGGGCCTCGTCAACCTCGTCTTCCGGGCGGTGGAGACGCTGTGGGGCACGCTGTTCGTCGCCGTGCGGCAGCTCAGCATGTCCGTGTTCGCGCGCAGCCACCACGATCCGGAGGAGCTGCGGGCACTGACCCTGCGCTCGGCCGAGCTGTCGTGCTTCCTGCTGCTGCCGGTGTTCGGCGCGCTGGCGGCCTCGGCCCACCCGCTGATCGAGGTGGTGTTCTCCCGCCAGTGGCTGGCCGCCGTGCCGATGTTCCAGGCGCTGGCCGTATGGGCGATGCTGTCGGCCGTGCTGTCCGGCACCACGGCGCTGTTCACCGCCACCGCCAACGACCACCAGCGCTTCGTCCTGAACCTCGTCGACGTCGGGGTGGGCGTGCTGGCGCTGGCCGCGTGCTCCGGCCTGGGCGCGCTGGCGGTGGGGGTCGTGTGGAACGTCCGCGCGCTGGTCCGCATGCCGGTGCAGTACTGGATGGTCAGCCGCATCGCCGGCTTCACCGGCGGGCAGCTGGCCGCCGTGGTGGCGCCGCCCTTCGCCGCCGCCGTCGGCGGCGTGCTGCTCGGTGCCGGGGTCGAGCTGGCGCTGCGCGGCGACGTGCCGCCGGTCGTGGCCCTGGTGGCGGCGGCCGGCAGCGGCACGCTGGCCTATCTGGCGCTGCTGGCCGCCGCGGCACCCCGGCGCCTGCGCTCGCTCCTCGGCACCGTCCTCAACCGTCCGCACGCCCGGCGCCCGGCGCCGGCCCTTTCCGAGCCTGACCCATCCGCAGCCGCTGGGCCAACGCCATGAACACTTCCGACGCCCTCGCCCCTTCCATCGACGGCGGCGCCGAGACCCGGGCCGGTGCAACGGCCGACACGGCCACCGCACGGCCGCGCCTGACGGTGCACCTGTGGCATGGCTACGGGGTCAACACGTGGCGCGCCGCGCAGCGCGCCGGTGGCGCCCCCAACCCCGACCACACGCCCTACAGCTACCATCTGTTCGCCGACGGCGGCTTCGACGTCCGCTTCTCCGAGGACCGGAAGGAGGGGCCGGTGGGCCGCTTCCTGCGCCGGGCGGTGAACCGCGTGGTGGGCTGCGACATCCTGCACGCGCTCCACAACCGCCACCGCATCCTGGGTGCGGACGTGGTGTGGACCCATTCGGAGCGCGAGGCGGCGGCGGTGGCGCTGCTGCTGGCGCTGTGGTCCGTGCTGACGCTGGGGCAGGGGCGCGCACCGCAGCTGGTGACGCGCATCGTCTGGCTGCTGGACGACTGGGGGGCGATGGGGTGGCGGCGGCGCGCGCTGTACCGCCGCCTGCTGGGCCGGGCGACCTTCGCCATGATCTCCCACCGCGAGGCGGACGTGCGGGCGCTGCTGCCGGAGGCGACGGCGCAGCGCGTGCCATGGGGCATCGACCTCGACGCCTTCCTGGGCGTGCGGCCGGACGGGGCGGGCGCCGTGCACGACCCGGTCCGCGTGCTGTCGGTCGGCAACGACGTGCACCGCGACTGGGACGCGCTGTTCGGCGCCTTTGCCGGCGACCGGCGCTATGCGCTGCGCGTGCTGACCCCGCGCCGCCTGCCGGTGCCCGACGGGGCGGACAACGTCGAGCTGCGCAAGGCGCGCGGGGCGGAGGACGTGAAGGCCGGCTACGCCTGGGCCGACGTGGTGGTGCTGCCGCTGCGCCACAACCTGCACATCTCCGGAATCACCGTGTTGATGGAGGCGGCGGCGGCCGGCGTGCCGATCGTCGCCACGCGCCAGCCCGACCTGGACGAATACCTCGGCGACGGGGAGGTGCTGTACGTCGCCGACAACGACCCGGCGACCCTGCGGGCGGCGGTGGACGCGCTGGCCGCCGATCCGGAGCGGCGCCGGAACATGGCGGCGGCGGCGCAGCGCCGGCTGGTGGACGGCAACCACCGGCGGGAGACCTACGTCCGGCACTGCGCCGCGGTTTGCCGGGAGGCGCTGGAGCGCGCGACCCGGCCGGAAGGCCGGCAACAGGCGACCCGGCCGGAAGGCCGGCAACAGGATGGCCAGGGTGAAACGGCCCGGCGGAGGGATGACGCATGACGACGCACGACCTGAACCCGTTCCATCAGCGCTGGGTGCCCGCCCGGCTGGAGCACGGCGGCACGGAGGTGGCCCACCCGCCGGCCCCCGCGTCCGACAGCCGCGCCCTATCGCTGTCGGAGCTGACGGCGGCGATCCGGCGGCGGCGCTGGGCCTTCTTCATCCCGCTGATCGGCATCCCGCTGGGCATGGCGGCCTACCTCCTGACGGCGACGCCGCTGTACGTGGCGAACACCACGGTGATCTTCGACCCCAGCACGGTCGACCTGGGGCCGGTGAAGGAAATCTCGGTGGCCGAACAGCCGCCGCTGTTCACGCTGGGCAACCAGTTGCACATCATCGCGTCCCAGGACATCGCCGGGCGCATCGTCGACAAGCTGCATCTGGACCGCAACGACGAGTTCACCGGCCTGAACCAGGATCCGTCGATCGCCGCGCAGGCGATGGGCTACCTGCGCGAGAACGTCATCAAGCCGATCAAGGCCGCCTTCCGCCCGGAGGAGGCGCCGCCGCCCTTCGTGCCGCGCACCCCGCGCGAGCTGGCCATCGACACGCTGATGAAGAACCTGCTGGTGGTGCCGCGGCGGGAATCCAGCGTCTACGACGTTTCCTTCACCTGGAGCGACCCGAAGCTGGCGACCGCGGTGGTGAACGAGCTGTCGGACGCCTACGTCGCCGACCACCGGCGCCGCAAGACCGAGGCCGTCAAGGACACCACCGCCCGCCTGAACGCCCGGCTGACCGAGCTGCAGCAGAAGGTGCTGGCGGCCGAGGCGCACATCGACCAGTACCGCTCGGAAGCCGGGCTGCACCGCGGCGTCAACTCCACCATCCTGACCGAGGCGCTGAGCGAGGCGACGAAGGAACTGGTGACCGCGCGCAACGACCTGTCGGCGCTGGAGGCCAAGCTGGCCGAGACGCGGCGCGCGGAGAAGCAGCGCGGCTCGGCGGGCGGCGTGCCGGACGCCGTCGCCTCCGACCTGATCCGCCAGCTGCGCGACCGCGAGGCGCAGCTGGCCGCCCGCGAGGCCGCGGTGGCGAGCAAGATGGGCAGCATCCACCCCGACCTCGTCGCCATCCGGCGCGAGCTGGGGCAGGTGCGCGCGGCTGTCGGCGCCGAGGTCCGGCGCATGTCGGAGAGCACGGAATCCGCCTACAACGCGGCGCGCGGGCGGGTGGAGCTGATCGAGCGCACCATCAACGACCTGAAGGAGCAGGTCGCCCGCGCCGGCGAGGCGGAAACCACCCTGCACGGAATCGAGCGCGAGGCGGCGACCAGCCGCGCGCTGTACGAGGCCGTCCTGCAGCGCTCCATGGGGGCGGACCTGCAGCTGGACGCGCAGGAGCCGCAGGCCCGCGTGCTGTCCTACGCCAGTGTGCCGGAGAGCCCGCGCTTCCCCAACATGCCGCTGTTCGGCGTGCTGTCGCTGGTGGTGGGCTCGCTGGTCGGCGTCGGCGGCGTGGTGCTGCGCGAGAAGATGGACGGCACCTTCCGCAGCGTCGCCGACCTGGAGGAATACACGGGCGTGCGCCATCTGGCGTCCATCCCGCGGGTGCGGTGGAACCGCCTGCGGGCGCGCGAACCGTACATCATCGCCAAGCCGATCTCGCGCTTTTCCGAGGCGATCAAGGCCATCCACACGGCGCTGTGGATGAACGACTTCCGCAGCCGGGCGGTGATGATCACCTCCGCCCGCGCGGAGGAGGGCAAAAGCAGCACGGCGGTGGCGCTGGCGCGCCTGGCCGCGGCGGCGGGGGAGCGGGTGGTGATCGTCGATTGCGACCTGCGCTGCCCGGCGGTGCACACCATGCTGCGCCTGCCCAACGACGTGGGCTTGGCGCAGGTGGTCGAGGGCAAGTGCGATCTGGCCGACGCGCTGAAGGTGGACGAGGCGACGGGGCTGAGCGTTCTGGTGGCCGGGACATCCATGGCCGACGCGCCGCGCATCCTGATGTCCGCCCGCATGCGGGAGATCAAGCAGGATCTGGCGCTTGCCTATGATCTCATCGTTCTGGACACGCCGCCGACCCTGTCGGCGCCCGACGCGCAGATCGTCACGCAGATCGCCGACACGGCGCTGTTCTGCGTGAAGTGGGGCGACACCGGCCGCACCGCGGTGATGGCCGGCCTGCGCAAGGTGGCCGAGACGGGGCTGGGCATCTTCGGGCTGGTGCTGACCCAGACCGACCCGCGCGCCGCCAGCCGCGGCTACCCGGACCAGGACATGGGCGACGCGCGGTACAGGAAGTACTATCGGGATTGAGGGGCGGCTTGGGAAAGCCATTGCCCCCTCCCTAACCCTCCCCCGCTTCGCAGGGGAGGGGACTGCCGCCGCTTCGGCACCAAACCCTCCACCTCGAAGAGGGGGAGGGTGGCTGAGCGTCAGCTCTCGCGCAAACCAAAGGTTTGCGCTGACGCGGCAGGCGGATCGCAGATCCGCTGAGAGCGAAGCCGGGAGGGGGCTACCGCTGCCACAGCCTGCGCAATGCCCGCGTGTAGCGCCGCGGGTTCAGCACCGCGCGGTAGGCGTGGCGCATCGGCACCTCGTTCAGGACCTTGGCCAGCATGTCCGGGTGGACCACGTCGAGGTCGGCCGGATCGCGCGGCTGGCCGAGCGCCGGCACCTCGGCGCCGGGCTTGACGTACAGGATCACGTTCTGCCGGTACCACCACGCGACGTCCGGGTTGGACCAGACGCGTGGCCGGATCGCGTCGTAGGCGCGGTAGCCGTGCCGCAGGAAGCGGCGCGCCCAGTCGCTCTGCCAGCGCTCGGCGACGTGGTTGACGCCGCCCTGGTAGGGGACGGCGGCGGAGAACAGGATGCGGTCGGACAGCCCGACCAGCAGTTCGACGAAGCGGTCGGAAGAGTCCGGCGGCAGATGCTCGGCCACCTCCACCGACATGGCGAGGTCGAAGCGGCGGCCGAGGTCGAGGCAGCATGCCGACAGATCGGCGTAATGGAATGCGATTCCCTCGGCGTCCTCGTGCTGGTTGCGGCTCCACGGGCCGTCGACGCCGGTGACGTCGGATATCCCCAGCTCGCGCGCGGTGCGCAGCCACGTGGCGGCGCCGCAGCCGACGTCGACGAGGCTGCGCGGCGCGAACAGCTCCTTCGCGATGGTCAGGATGATGCGGGAGGAGGCGCTGCTGCCGCCGCGCTGTCCCTCATAGAAGGCCGCGTCGTAGGCGGTGGTCGGTCGTGTCTGCACGGTGTCCCTCGCGTTCCGGGTGCGCCATGGCAGGCCTGATCGGTTGCCCGTCCAGACAAACAGCCGCGCGCACCCCTCATCACGAGGCCATCACTCACGAGGCCATCACCAGGATGTCGGTGTTGGCGAAGCTGCGGACGTTGAGCGTGGCGATGACCACCGCGGCCCCCGCGCCCGACCCGTCGGCGTCGTAGCTGAGCACCCCCGTCGCCGTGTTGAAGACGAACCACTGGTCGGCCGTCGCCGGGTTGTCCAGCGCGAAGCGGCCGGCGGAGAGCGCGCCCGCGGGCAGCGAGCCGAAGTTCGGGCTGTAGAGGACGATCTTGTCGGTGCCCGCCTCGAAGTCGGTGATGGTGTCGCCGCCGTCGGTCGCGCGGTCGTAGCGGAAGGCGTCCGCCCCGGCCCCGCCGCCCAGCGTGTCGGCCCCGGCCCCGCCGTTCAGCGTGTCGTTGCCCAGGTTGCCGAACAGCGCGTCGCCGTCCAGGTTGCCGAGGATCGCGTCGTCGCCCTGGCCACCGAACATCAGGTCGGCGCCCTGGCCGCCGAACATCATGTCGCTGCCCATGTTGCCGTACAGGACGTCGCCTTCCAAGTTGCCGTAGGCGACGTCGTCGCCCTGGCCGCCGAACAGCGCGTCGCCGCCCTGGCCGCCGAACAGGCTGTCGGTGCCGAGGTTGCCGTACAGTTGGTCGTCGCCCAGGTTGCCGAGGACCGCGTCGTCGCCGCCGCCGCCGGCCGCCGTGTCGTCGCCCTCGCCGGCGTAGAAGGTCTGCGCGGCCTCGTCGCCCAGAAGCGAGTTGGCGCCGGTTCCGCCGGTCACCATGGCCGCCCCCACCACCGACAGGAAGCCCACACCGTCCACCTGCACCGGCGCGCCGGCCGGCAGGGAGCGGGCGTCGAGCAGCATGGCCGTGTTGGCGTCGCCGCTGAGCACGGTGGCCGCCGTGGGTGCCGCCGCGCTGACGGTGACGTTCCGCCCGGCGGCGTAGTTCGCCAGGCCGCTGGCCACCTGCGGGTTGGAAATGCCGCGCGCGGCGGCCGCGCTGAGGAACGCCGTCTCCGTGGGGTTGGCCGCCGCCTGCACGATGTTGGCCGTGGTGGTGGGCTTGGTCGTGGTGGTCGTGGTGGAACCGCCGCCACCCCCACCACCCCCTCCTCCGCCGCCACCCCCACCACCTCCGCCGCCGCTGGTGCCGGTGGTGGTCGTGGTGCTCGTGCCCGTGCTGCTGGTGGGCGTGGTGATGACGGTCGGGGTGGTCGGGGACATCACGCTGTTCAGCACGATGTTCTGGGGGACGAAGTTCTCCACCCGCTGGTTCTGGAGCAGCACCGTCTCGCCGTTGTCGAGGGTGAGGAGCACGTCCGCCCCCTGCTGGCGCATGGCCGCCTTCACCGCCGCGAAGTCGGTCAGGCCGTAGCCGCTGATGGCCAGGACGTCGCTGTCCTCCGCGGTGCCGGTCTTGAAGTCGGTGATGGTGTCGTAGCCGCGGCCGGCGCGGATCCAGAACACGTCGCGCCCCAGGCCGCCGGTCAGCATGTCGTCGCCCGCGCGGCCGTCCAGCAAATCGTTGCCCTTGCCGCCGCGGATGGTGTTGCTGAGCGCGTTGCCGACGATCTGCACGCCGTAGCTGGAGCTGACGTAGGCGTTCTCGACGTTCAGCGGCAGCGTGTAGTCGGCCCACAGGTCCAGCGTGTCGACGCCTTCGTTGGCGTACTCGACGATGGACTGGCGGAAGTCGGTGACGCGGTAGGTGTCGTTGCCGGTGCCGCCGATGCGCGGGATGGTGTCGCCATAACGGGTGCTGATGTAGTCGTCGCCGGCCGTGCCCACGTAGGTGCCGTCGGGCACGCGGTAGCCCCAGGGCTGCGGCGCCACGGCCGGCGCGGAGCGCGCGGCGGCCGGCGCGGTGACGTGCACCGGGTCGGGCACGGAGCGCGCCGGGGAGGGGATGGCGACCGCGCCGGGCTGGTCCGAATAGGCGCGGATGTAGTCGATCTTCATCTCGGCCGGGAAGGGCGTGGACTGGTCCGGCCGGCCCGGCCAGTTGCCGCCCACCGCCAGGCTGGCCAGGATGTACATGGGCGTGTGCATGTTTTCCGGCGTGACGAACTGGCCGATCGCCTGCCCGTCGAAGTAGTAGGTGATCGTCGACGCCGTCCAGTTCACGCCGTAGGTGTGGTAGCCGTCGGTCACGTCGCCCATCACCTCCACCCAGTCGTTGCCGGGGGCGGACGAACCCTTCACGTCGATGGCGTTGATGTGGATCTGGTGCGGCTTGTCGCCATGCACCTCGAACACGTCGATCTCCGGCGGCCAGCGCTTGCTGGTCGGCAGCATCCAGAAGACCGGCCACAGGCCCTTGCCCTCGGGAAGCTGGGCGCGCATCTCGAAGTAGCCGTAGGTCTGCGCGAACGATGTCTCGGTGGTGATCAGGCCGGTGTCGTAGGGCAGGTTGTGTACGTTGGAGCCGGGGGCGGCCGTGATGACCAGGGCGCCGTTCTGCAGCCGGAAGGGATGGGTGCCCACCGTGGCGTCGGAGTAGTAGCCCAGCTCGGCGTTGCGGCTGAGAACCCGGTCGCCGAAGTAGAACTTCGTCTTCCAGCGCGCGTCGCCGTTCGGGCTCCAGCTGAACGTGTCGAACTCGTCGGCGAAGGTCAGGACGTAGCTACCCAGATCCATGATGGAGTCCTTGCTCAGGCGGATTTTTGTCGTTGTTTCGGGCGCGCGACCGTCCGTTCCGCGGCGCGACCGGCTGCGCGCGGTTGGAAAGTGACGCGGGTCTTTGCAAGATGCGTCGTTGTGCGGAGTCGAAGCCGTTCGTCCCGTGAACGGCGAAGGTAAGTAGAAGGGAGAAAGTGTGCTGTTTCTACACTCGGTGTTCGACCATTGCGTGTTGTCGAAATCGATTTTGCGCCGGGCTTGTTAAGGCAACGTAAAGAGACATTTTTGGGCGTCGCGGCAAAGTTGTGACATTCTTGGGACACGCCGGCCGGCCGCCCCGCCGCGTCACGGAATGGAGCCGGATGGCGGTTTCGGGTGTTCCATCATCGAGAGAACGCGATGGTTGCGCAGGGCTCCACGCCCGGCTGACGAGGCCGCCTCGGGGGAAACAAGGGGACACGGATGCCGGCGGGGCCGGCCGCGGATGAACACGGATCAAAATCATTCATCCGTGTTCATCCGTGCGAAATCCGTGTTCATCCGTGTCTCGACACGCCGTTTTCCCCGTGAGCCGCTTTCGGCACGCAGGGACTATGGCCTTGGGCGCCCGCGCCCCAGCCACGTCAGGAGCGCGCCCTTGGACCCCTACATCGCCGTGCTGACCGGCGTCGGCCTGCTGATCCTGCTGGTCGCGTGGCTGCCCATGCTGCTGCGCGAGATGCCGCTGTCGCTGCCCATCGTGTGCGTGGGCATCGGCTTCCTGGTCTTCCGCTTCCTGGCCCCGGCGGGGGGCGAGCCGCCGCACCCCCTGCGCTTCCCGGAACTCACGGAACGGCTGACCGAGCTGGTGGTCATCGTGTCGCTGATGGGCTGCGGGCTGAAGCTGGACCGGCCGATCGGGTTGCGGGCGTGGCGGGTGACGTGGCGGCTGCTGGCCGTCACCATGCCGCTGTGCATCATCGCCCTGGCGGTGATGGGCTGGGCCATGGCCGGGCTGGGCGTGGCGGCGGCGGTGCTGCTGGCGGCGTCGCTGGCGCCGACCGACCCGGTGCTGGCGGCCGACGTGCAGGTGGGACCGCCGCAGTCCGGCGAGGAGGACGAGGTGCGCTTCGGCCTGACGTCGGAGGCCGGGCTGAACGACGGGCTGGCCTTTCCCTTCACCAACCTCGCCATCGCGCTGGCGCTGCACGGTGCCGCGGTGGGGGAATGGACGTGGGAATGGCTGGGATACGACGTCGCATGGAAGCTGGGGGCCGGGCTGGCGGCGGGGTGGGGGATCGGCGCGGTGCTGGGCTGGCTCACCTTCCACCTGCCGAACCGCGCCAAGCTGTCGAAGACCGGCGACGGCTTCCTGGCGCTGGGCATGACCTTCCTGGCCTACGGCCTGACGGAGATGGTGCACGGCTACGGCTTCATCGCCGTGTTCGTGGCGGCCGTCGCCTTCCGCCACGCCGAACGCAACCACCGGTTCCATGAGCGCCTGCACGACTTCGCCGAGCAGATGGAGCGGCTTTTGATGATGGTGGTGCTGGTGCTGTTCGGCGGCGCCCTGGCGCACGGGCTGCTGGACGCGCTGACGTGGCCGGCGGCGGTGTGCGGCCTGCTGTTCCTGATCGTCGTGCGGCCGCTGGCGACGTGGGTGGGCCTGCTGGGCACCGGGCGCCCGCTGGAGGAGGTGATGGCGCTGGGCTTCTTCGGCATCCGCGGGGTGGGGACGCTCTACTACCTCGCTTACGCCTTGGGGGAGGCGGAGTGGGCGCAGGCCGAACTGGTGTGGGCCATGGCGGGGTTCGTCGTGCTGGTCTCCGTCCTGGTGCACGGCACGACGGTGACCCCGGCGCTGCGCCGGCTGGACGGGCGGCGGGGTTCCGCTAGTCCCGCCGCTCGGGAGATGGCCGAGTGAGTGCCGCGATGCGCTCGTCCACGTAGCGGGCCATGAGGTCGGGGGCCGACGCGCCGAACATGCGGATGCGCCCGGTGTGCGCCAGCAGCAGCAGGCCGGCGGCGTGCGCGAAGGCGTCGACCGTCAGCAGGTCCGCCTCCTCCCGCGTGGCGCCCAGCGCCTCGGCGGCTTCGGTGATCGGCCGGAGGGCGGCGGCGAGGCCGGCGTTCAGCCGCTCGTCCCGCTCGCGGCCCAGGCCCTTGGGCTTCATGCCGCCGCGAAACAGGTAGAAGCCCAGGTCGAGGTCGCGCGGGTTGCGGGCGTAGAAGTCGAAGAAGGCCAGTGCCGCCGCGCGCAGCCGCGCCGCCGGCGCGGTGGCGTGGGCGACCGCCGCGCCCACCGCGTCCCGCAGGCTGGCGAGCGAGGCCTGCAGCACCTCGGCGTAGATCGCCTCCTTGGATTCGAAGTGGAAGTAGAGGGCGGCGGGGGTGTAGCCGGCCTCCGCCGCGATGGCGCGCAGCGAGGCGCCGTCCAGCCCCTCGGCCTCGAACACCGTGCGCGCCGCCTCCAGGATCAGGCCGCGTTTCAGCTCCTTCACCGCCCGGGCCCGTCCCTGCCTGCGCTCCGCCGCCATGCGATCCCTGCTCCGAATACCGCTTGACGAATTTTCTAACACCGTTCAATTCTGTGAACAAGGAACAAAGCCACGGGAGGGACGCCCCATGCTGATGACCGCCGCCGACTACCGGGAGTCGCTGCGCGCCTACAGGCCGCGCGTGTTCGTCAACGGCGCCGCCGTGGACAGCGTGGCGGACGAGCCGCTGCTGGCCCCCGGCGTGAACGCCGTGGGCGTCACCTACGACTTCGCGCACAAGGCGGAGCACCGCCTGCTGATGACGGCGCGCCAGGGCACCTCGGGCAAGACCGTCAACCGCATGCTGCACATCGACGAGACGCCGGACGACCTGCTGCGCAAGCTGGAGGCGGTGCGGCTGGTGTGCAGGGCGTCGGGCTGCGCCCAGCGCTACCTGACGCACGACGCCTTCAACGGCATCTTCCAGGCCACGAAGCGGGCCGACGACGCGCGCGGCACCGACCTGCACCAGCGCTTCCTCGCCTACATGCACCGCGTGCAGGACGAGGATCTGACGCTGGGCATCGCCATGACCGACGCCAAGGGCGACCGCTCCAAGCGGCCCGGCGCGCAGGCGAACCCGGACGTCTACGTGCACATCAAGGAGCGGCGGCCGGACGGCATCGTCATCCGCGGCACCAAGGCCATCGTGACCGGCGCCCCCTACATGCACGAGTTCCTGGTCATGCCCTGCCGCACCATGACGGCGGAGGACGCGGACTTCGCCGTGTGCTGCGCCGTGCGGGCGGACGCGCCGGGCGTCACCATCGTGGCGCGCCCCGCCGGGCGGCCGGGGGAGGCGGGGGCCAGCTTCACCGGCCGCTACGGCCAGTCGACGGGCGTGGTCATCTTCGACGACGTGTTCGTGCCGTGGGACCGCGTGTTCATGGCCGGGGAGCATGAGGAGGCCGGCTTCCTCACCACCAGCTACGCCACCCACCACCGGCATTCCTGCATCGGCGCGCGGGCCGGCTTCGGCGACCTGCTGATCGGCGCGGGTGCCCTGATGATCGAGGCGAACGGCCTGGACCCCGACCGCCACGCCCACGTGCGCGACGCGATGGTGGAACTGATCACCATCACCGAGGGCTTCTACGCCTGCGGCGTCGCGGCCTCGGTCTACGCCACGCAGGACCCGGCCGGGAACGTCATGCCGGACGCCGTCTTCTCCAACATCGGCAAGTTGCTGCTGGCGACGAAGATCTACGACATGCACCGGATCGCGCACTACGTCTCCGGCGGCCTGATCGTAGCGCTGCCCGGCCCGGACGAGGACCACAATCCGGAGACCCAGGCGTCGCTGTCCGCCGTGCTGGCCGGCCGGCCGGACATTCCGGCCGCGCAGCGCATGGAGGTGGCGCGCTTCATCGAGGATCTGACGGTGTCGCACCAGGGCTCCTGGTACTCGGTCATCTCGCTGCACGGCGGCGGCTCGCCGGAGGCGATGAAGCGCGAGATCTGGCGCAACTACCCGGTCATGGAGAAGGTGGAACTGGTGGAGACCCTGCTGGACCGCGGCGTGGTGGACGAGGGACAGCGCGTGTCGAAGCAGCCGGGGCGCTGCTGCCCGACGGGGTGCGAGGTGCCGGATTCCGTTGAGGGGGTCGGTGCCAGGTGATTGCGTGTGTGTGCCCCCTCCCGCCCTCCGCTGGCGCTCCGGGCACCCTCCCCCTCTTCGAGGTGGAGGGTTGGTCGGCGCTCGGCGGCAGTTCCCTCTACCGCAAAGCGGGGGAGGGTTAGGGAGGGGGCAAAACGCTCACTCTCTGCCGACGCTTTCCGCCTCCAGGATCGCCCCCCGCACCGCGTCCGCATCCAGCGGCCGCTGGAAGTGCCCGATGTAGGGTGCCGCGCACGTCCGCTCGGCGATCAGGCGCAGCCCTGCGTCGTCCGGCGCCGCCCAGCCCAGGTCGGCGAGCCGCACCGGTAGGCCGAGGCTGGCGACGAAACCAGCGAACTCCGCGATCTCGTCCGCCGGGCGCTGCTCGGCGCAGAGTTGCACGATGGTGCCGTAGGCGACCATCTCGCCGTGCAGCGCGCCGGCCATGGCGGGAATCGCCGAGAAGCCGCGCAGCAGCGCGTGCGCCAGCGACAGGCCGCCACTCTCGAAGCCCAGGCCGCTCAGCAGGACCGTGGCCTCCACCACGGTTTCCACCGCCTCGGTGGTACGGTGCGCGGCGACGTCGGCCAGTGCCTCCGCGCCATGCCCGCGGATCACGTCGTAGCAGCGGTCGGCCAGCAGGCCGGCGGTGCGCGGCGGGCGGGTGCCGAAGAAGTTGCGGGCATCGGGGGCCACGGCGCACTGCCCGGCCTCGAACCGCTTGCTCAGCGCGTCGCCGATGCCGGCGCGGAAGAAGCGCACGGGGGCCTGCACCACGAAGTTCGTGTCGACCACCACGGCGTCGGGGTTGCGGCGCATCAGCTCGACCCCGGCCACCCGGTGCGCCTCGTCGTACAGCACGATCAGGCGACTGGTGGGGGAGTCGTTGGAGGCGATGGAGGGGGCCACCACCAGCGGTACGCCGCACGCCTTGGCGATGCCCTTGCTGGTGTCGATGGTCTTGCCGCCGCCCAGTGCGACGACGCTGTCGGCGCCGGCCGCGCGGAAGGTCGCCGCCAATTCGGCGATGGTGGCGGCGGTGCATTCGCCGGGGAAGTGCAGGGGGTGGACGGCGAGGCCGGCGGCTTGCAGACGCTGGGACAGGGGGCCGAGCAGCGCGTCGGACACCACCGCGTCGGCGACGATGGCGGGGGCGCGCACGCCGAATTCGGCCAGCAAGGCCGGGATCTCGGCCGAGGCGCCGGGGCCTTGCAGGTAGCGACCGGGGAAACCCATGGCGCGGATCGTCATGTGCGATCTCCCTGGCGGTCTGCGTGGCGGGCGAGGATGGCGTGCAACTCGTGGTTCAGGCCGGACAGGCGGGCCTGCGCCTCCTTGTAGACGGCGAACAGGTCGTCGTAGAGGGCGCGGTTGGCGGGGTTGGGCGCGTGCCGGGCGGCGACGTGCACGGTGCGGGCGACGGCGTCGGCGGCGTCGGCATAGATGCCGGTGCCGACGCCGGCCAGCAGGGCGGCGCCGAAGGAGGCGTCGGTGCAGGCCGGCAGCAGGATTTCGACACCCAGCACGTCGGCCACGGTCTGCCGCCACACCGCCGACTTGGCCCCGCCGCCGATGATGCGGGCCGACGCGATCGACAGCCCCTCCGCCGCGAAGCCGCCCATGCAGTCGCGCAGGCTGAAGGCGATGCCTTCATAAAGGGCGCGGACGAAGTCGCCGGCCGCGTGGCGCATGGTGACGCCCATGAAGTCGGCGCGCAGCAGCGGGTCCCAGTAGGGGGAGCGCTCGCCGTTCAGGTAGGGGTGGAAGATCATGCCGCCGCTGCCGGCCGGGCTGCGCGCGGCGGCCTCGTCCATGGCGGCGAAGGCGCTGCGGCCGTCGCGCTCCCAGCCCTGGAACAGCGTGTCGCGCAGCCAGCGGTGGGCCGAGGCGCAGCTGTTGGTGCCGGTGATGCTGTACCACTGGCCGGGCGTCACGTAGGGGTAGTTGATGACCGACCGGCTGGGGGCGACGGTGTCGCGGATGACGCTGACCGTGCCGGCGGTGGCGAGCTTCACCGTGGCGGCGCCGGGCGCCGCGGCACCGCCGCCGAACGCCTCCACCGCCGTGTCGGAGCTGCCGCAGACCACCGGCGTGCCGGCGCGCAGGCCGCACGCGGCGGCGGCCTCGGCGGTCACCGTGCCCACCACCGCGTCGGGGCGCACGGCAGGCGGCAGCTTGGCCGGGTCGAAGCCGGACAGTTCGACCAGCGTTTCCGACCACACGTTCCGCCGGATGTCCCACAGCAGCGTGCCCACCGCGTCGGTCACGTCGGTGGTCCAGTCGCCGGTGAGGCGGGAACGCAGCCAGTCCTTGGCGACGTAGAGACGGGTGGCGGCGCGCAGGCTCTCCGGCTCGTGCCGCGCCAGCCAGCGCAGCTGGCACAGCGTCCAGGTGGGGGAGGGGCGGTTGGCGCCGGTCTCGACGATGAAGGCGCCGTGCGCCTCGTCCAGTTCGCGGGATTCGGCGCCGCTGCGCTGGTCGCTCCACAGGATGGCCGGGCGCACCGGGCGGCCGTCGTCGTCGGTCAGCACGGGGGTGTGGGCGCCGGCGCTGAAGGAGATTGCGGCGACGGCGTCGGCCGGCACGCCGGCCTGTTCCAGCGCCGCCGGTACGGTGGCGCGCACGGCGTCCCACCAGTCGGCCGGGTCCTGCTCGGTCCAGCCGGGGTGCGGCTGGTGGGTGGTGAGGTCGCGCGAGGAGGCGCCCAGCACGCGGCCGTCCGGCGCCACCACCATCGACTTCAGGCTGCCGGCGCCGATGTCGATGCCCAGGAGGCAGGCGTCCTCACGCGGCATCGCTGGCCTCCACGCTCAGGCCGGCGGTGAAGGCGGCGATGTCGTCGGCGATGCGGTAGCCGTAGACGCAGCGCTCCTGGCAGACGCGCACGGCGTCCAGGTCGCGCAGGCTGCGCACCACGTCGGCGCGCGGCGGGAGGTGCCCGTGCGCGATGGCGTAGCAGAGGTAGGCCATGGCCGACGGCAGGCGGCTTTCCGGCGGGCCGGCGGTGGCGCCCAGCGCGCTGCGGCAGGGGTTGGGGCAGACGGCGCAGATGCGCAGGGGTTCGGGCAGCGGCGGCATGAAACGTCTCCCCGTCAGATGGCGAGCTTGCCGGGATTGAGCAGGTTGTCCGGGTCGATGGCGCGTTTGAGCGCGCGCAGCAGGTCCATCCCGGCGTTCAGCTCCGTCTCCAGCCACGGGTTGCGCAGGAAGCCGGAGCCGTGGTGGTGGCTGATCGACACGCCGCGTTCCAGGCACAGGGTCTGCACCGTGTCCCACAACGCCTCGTGCAGGCGGTAGCCCTGCTCGGACGGCATCGGCGGCAGGCGCAGCGTCATGTACTGGCAGGCCCCTTCCGGATAGGTGTGCGACCAGTGGGCGGCGAAGTAGACCTCCGGGTGCACGGCGCGCACGGCGGCGGCCATGTCGTCGTACAGCGTGTCGAGTGCCCGCCAGGGGGCGGTGACCTCGATGGTGTCCATGTAGCGCCCGGCCGCCTGGTGCTGCGGCGAATAGGACTGGTAGCGCACGGATGTCCACGCCTCGTACGCCGCGTCGCCCAGGCGCACGCCGCCGTTGGCGGTGACGTGTTCCAGCGCCACGTCGCGTTCCGCCTCGGCCAGCCGGCGCGGGCCGGAGAAGGCGAGGATGCACAGGAACGGGTGTGCGGGCGGCAGCGGTTCCCCGGCCGCGCGGTGGGCACTCTCCGTGGCGTCGTACAGGCGCGTCATCAGCGGGCGCACCTCGTCCTGCAGCATCCCGCGCAACGCCGCGAAGGCGGCGGGCAGGGTGGGGAAGGCGACCACCGCCGGCTCGGTGTAGGCGGGCAGGCGCCAGACGCGCAGGGTCAGGCGGGTGATGATGCCCAGCGTGCCCTCGCTGCCGATCAGCAAGTCCTTGATGCTGGGGCCGACGGCGCGCCGCGCGGCGGGCAGCACGTCCAGCACCTCCCCATCCGGCAGCACGGCGCGCAGGCCGATGACGATGTCCTCGATCTTGCCGTAGCGCGCCGACACCTGCCCGGCCCCCCGGCAGGCGGCCCAGCCGCCGACCGTGGACATGTGCAGCGACTGCGGCAGGTGGCCGGAGGTGTAGCCGCGGGCGTTCAGTTCCTCTTCAAAAGCACCGCCGTTGGTGCCGGCCTCCACCGTCACCGTGCCGTCGACCTCGTCCAGGTCCACGATGCCGGACAGCCGCTTGGTGTCGACCACCAGTTCGCCGTGCAGCGGCACCGCCCCGCCCAGCACGCCGGACCCGGCGCCGTAGGGGACCAGGGCCACCTTGCGCGCCCGCGCCCAGCGCACCACCGCCTGCACCTCCGCCTCGCTGCCCGGCCGCGCGATGGCGATCGGCAGCGTGCCCGGCAGCCGGCCGTCGCGGAAGCGGAAGGTGCTGTAGGGCGCGCGGTCGCGGGCGTAGGCGATGCGGTCGGGCAGCGAGGACAGCACGTGCGCGGGGCCGCCGGCGGCAGCCTCCAGCTCGCGCAGCCAGTCGTCGGGCGCGGTCGCGGCCTCGATGCCGTCTTTCAGAAGCGTGGGCAAGGTCGTCTCCTCCTCCTGTCGCCGCGCATCGTGGCGCAGGCAATCGTTTGTCCAAGTGGGGCGATCAGCCCCGCGGCGGGGCGCAGGAGCCCCGCTCGATGAGTCCCTCGGGAGCCAGGCGGCGTTCCAGGCGCCGTGGCTGCCCGTCGATCTGCCCCTCGATCTGCCCCACGATCTGATCGATCACCGCGTCCACCGCGTCCGCACCCATCGCCTCGGTGGGGAAGCGCACAGTGGTCAGCGGCGGCGTCACCATCTCCGCCACCGGCGCGTCGTGCAGTGCTATGACGGACACATCCTCCGGCACCCGCCGGCCGGCGTCCGCCAGGGTGCGGAGCGCGCCGATGCCGCTCAACAGCGTGGTGGCGAAGACCGCCGTCATACCGGCGTTCAGCAGCGTTGCCATGGCCACCCGCCCGCCCTCGAAGCTGTACTCGGCCGGCACCACCAGCCGCGCCTCCGGCGCCACGCCGGCCTCGCGGAGTGCCCGCTCGTACCCCTCGCGGCGGCGGATGGCGTTGTAGCGGCCGTGCGGGCCGGCGATGTGGGCGATGCGCCGGTGCCCCAGGCGCAGCAGGTGCGCGGTGGCGAGGTGCGCGCCGGCCTCGTCGTCGGCGGAGACGAAGTTCGGCACGCCCGGCGCCTCGCGGTTCACCAGGACGCAGGGCAGACCCAGGCGTTCGAAGAACTGGTGCGCGTCGCCGGCCATCATCAGCGTGGCGATCACCACGCCGTCGACGCGGATGGAGCGGACCAGATGCTCCAGCCGCTCGCGCTCCTGTGCGGCGTCGCGCACGTGGTAGGTGACCAGCGCGAAGCCGCGCGCGGCGGCCGCCCGCTCCGCCCCTTGCGCGATCTGCTGGAACACGGGGTTGTCCAGCTGCGGCACCACCAGCGCCAGGCAGTCGGTGCGCTGGGTGCGCAGGCCGCGCGCCAGCGGGTTGGGGGAGTAGCCCAGGTCGCGCGCCACCTGCTCGATCCGCTCGCGCGTCTCCGGCCGGACGTTGGCGCCCGACGCGCCGCGCAGCACGCGCGACACGACGGAGCTGTCCACCTCGGCCAAGCGGGCGACGTCGCGCAGGGTTGGCGGGCGCTGGGTGGGCGGCCGCTGGGGGCGGGGTTCGGTCATCCCTTGACGGCTCCGGCGCTCAGGCCCTGGATGAAGTAGCGGGACAGGAAGGTGAACATGACGAAGAGCGGCAGCGCGATCAACGTCGCCCCCGCCATCGCCTCGCCCCAGCGCATGTCGAAGGCGCCGATCATGGAGGCCAGACCCACCGGCAGCGTCTTCTGCGCGTCCGACGACACCAGCACCAGCGCGTAGGCGTAGTCGGTCCAGGACAGCAGGAAGGAGAACACCGCCACCGTCACCACGCCGGGCAGCGACAGCGGCAGCACCACGCGCAGGAAGGCGCCCAGGCGGCTGCAGCCGTCGACCATCGCCGCCTCCTCCAGGTCAAAGGGCATCGCCTTGAAGTAGCCCCACAGCAGCCAGACACCCAACGGCAGCGTCAGCGTGCAGTGGGCGATGGCCAGCGCCAGCAGGCTGTCCGATATGCCCAGCCAGACGAAGATGCCGTACAGCGGGATCGCCAGCAGCAGCGGCGGCAGCATGTAGACGTAGAGCATCGTCATGACGATCAGCGTCTTGAACGGGATGCGCAGCCGCGTCAGCGCGTAGGCGATCATGGTGGAGCAGACGATGGTGATGACGACGACCGCCGACGCCACCAGGATCGAGTTGCGGAACTGCGTGGGATAGTCGGTCAGCGTCAGCAGCACCTCGTAGGATTCCAGCGAGAACGGGCCGGGCGCCAGGGTAGGCACCTGGAACAGCGCGTTGGGATCGCGCAGGCTGGAGATCACCATCCAGTAGAACGGGAAGGCGGAGTAGGCGACGATCGCCAGCGCGGCGAACCCCAGCCCGGTGCGGCGCAGCCCCTGCCGCGCCCGCCGCGACAGCCCGGCGGAGCGCCGGTCCTCCCGCGCCTCCGCGCGTATGTCCGTAGCGGTCTGGCTCATCGGCGGTCCTCCAGCGGGAACAGGCGGAAGTAGATCAGCACCAGCACCGACAGCAGCAGGAAGGAGATGCTGGCCACCGCCGCTCCGCCGCCCACGTCGAACAGCGAAAAGGCGCGCTTGTAGGCCAGGATCGGCAGGTGCTCCGTGGCACCCAGCGGGCCGCCCTTGGTCATCAGCCAGATGATGTCGAACTTGTTGAACATCCAAATGCCGCGCAGCAGGACCACCACCGTCAGCACCGGCGCCAGCTGCGGCAGGGTGACGTGCCGGAAGCGGTTCCAGGCGCCGGCCCCGTCCACCTTGGCGGCGTCGTACAGCGACTGCGGGATCGACTGCAGCCCGGCCAGCACGCACACCGTGACGAACGGCGTCCACAGCCACACCGACATGGCGATGGTGGAGGCCATGGCCGCCACCGGATCCTCGAACCAGGGGATGGTGCCGAGGCCCACCTCGCGCGCCAGCACGGTGAGGATGCCGACCGACCCGTCCATCATCCACTGGAAGGTCAGCGCCACCACCACGGTCGGCAGCAGGTAGGGCAGCACCACGAAGCCGCGCGCCAGCCGCCGGCCGGGGAAATGCTCGTTCAGCACCAGCGCGAAGGCGATGCCCAGCACCACCTGCAG
>NZ_DASPMG010000177.1:0-14702 GCF_035627195.1 Azospirillum sp. | reverse complement strand
CGTGCGGCATCAGCACGCCCTTCGACGGCCCGGTGGTGCCGGAGGTGTACATGATGCACGCCGTATCGCCGGCCAGCGGCAGCGGCCCGTCGTACGGATCCGCACCCCGCCAGCCGTCGAACGCCACGCCCCGGAAGGGCGCGGTCGCCGCCGCGTCGCCCACGGTGACCAGCGCCTTCAGCGCCGTCAGGCGCGGTGCGATCTCCGTGAACCGCTCGGCCAGCGGGGCGGTGGTGACGGCCAGCGCCGCGGCGCAGTTCTCCAGCTGGTGCTCCAGGAAGGCGCCCTTGAGGTCGAGGTTGAGCGCCACCATGACGGCGCCCAGCCGGCCCAGGCCCAGCCACAGCCGCACGAAGTCCAGCCCGTTGGGCAGCAGCACCGCCACCGTGTCACCCGGCTTCACGCCCAGGTCGGACAGGTACCCGGCCACCCGCGCCGCGTCGGCCTCGGCCTGCGCGTAGGTGAGCGTGTCGCCGTCGACCATGGTGACGAACGGCGCGTCGCCACGCGCCTTGGCCTGATACGCCAGCACCTCGGGCGTCGACCAGCGCGTCTCGTCGCGCAGATGGGGATACATGCGGACCTCCCTGACAACGTTCTTGTCGTTGGTTCGGTCAGCAATCTATCGGTGGGGCGCCGTCGCGGACAAGAGGCGGCTCAACGGATCAGCCGCACCTCAATTCCCAAAGCAAGGGTGCTCCACACGCGATCGGCCGTCAGCACCGGCAGGCCATGAGCCCTGGCGAGCGCCAGGCAGGCGCGATCACCAAGCGAAAGCCCGACGTGCCGGGTATCGCGCCGCAGGCGGCCGGCTGCTTCGGCCTGATCACGCTCAAAGGGGACGATGGCCGCGACCGGCAGGGCCCTGAGAACGGCGGCAAGCTGCTCGTCCGGCATGCCGCGGCCGACGAGAAGTGTCGCGATTTCGGACCAGTTCACGGCGCTGAGCGCAGCCCGCTCGATGACGGAGGCGACGACGTCCGCCCCAGGCTCGTCCCAGAGCAATGCCAGAATGGCCGACGAGTCCGCGATGATATCAAAGTCAGGTTCACTCACGCTCGGCTTCCGCCCGGCGCTGGGCCAGGAGATCGTCGACGAGCGAGCGGTCGCCCTGCACGAACTGGCGCACGAGTTTCTGCGCCTCGGCGATGCGGGCGCGCACACCCGTCACCCGCAGGGTGTGGTCATCGAGGCTGATCACGACCTCGTCCCCCGGCTCCAGGCCAAGGGCCTGCCGGTGGGAGGCCGGAATGACAAGGCGCCCTTCATCATCCAGACGTACGCGCACGGGCTGCATGGCAAACCTTCCGGAATCCGCTGAGCTAAAGTCTGGGCGCTCCGGCGGCCTGCGTCAACCGCGCGCGGCGTTGCGCGCTTCCGCAAGACCCTGGCGCGCCAGGGCGTCGGCGCGTTCGTTCTCGGGGTGGCCGGCGTGGCCGCGCACCCAGTGGAACTCGATCCGGTGCTGGCGCTGCGCCTCGTCCAGGCGCTTCCACAGGTCGTCGTTCTTGACCGGCTTGTTGTCGGCCGTCCGCCAGCCCTTGGCCTTCCAGCCGTGGATCCACTTGGTGATGCCGTTCTTCAGGTACTCGCTGTCGGTGTAGAGCCGCACCGTGACCGGCCGCTTCAGCGCCTCCAGCGCCTGGATGGCGGCCATCAGCTCCATGCGGTTGTTGGTGGTGGCCGGCTCGCCGCCGCACAGTTCCTTCTCCACCGCGCCGAAGCGCAGGATGGCGCCCCAGCCGCCGGGGCCGGGGTTGCCGCTGCACGCGCCGTCGGTGAAGATGTCGACCGACTTGGCCGTGTTCTGGGGAGATTCGTTCCCGTCGCCCATGCCGGTCAGATCCCCTCGCCGCCGTCGACGTCGGGGCCGAGGTCGATGCCGTATTCGCCGACGCCGCGCACCCCCTGGTGAAAGCGCAGCTTGCGCAGGTACTCCAGCGGGTTCTTCGGCTGCACGAAGGCGCCCGGCGGGTGGTTCAGCCAATCGTACAAACGCGTCAGCAGGAAGCGCAGCGCGCTGCCGCGCGCCAGCAGCGGCAGCGCCGCCAGCTCCTCGTGCGACAGCGGGCGGACCTTCTGGTAATGCGCCAGCATCAGCCGCGCCTTGGTGGCGTTGAAGGCGCCGTCCGGCTCGAAGCACCAGGCGTTCAGGCAGATCGCCACGTCGTAGGCGAGGAAGTCGTTGCAGGCGAAGTAGAAGTCGATCAGCCCGGTCAGCGTCTCGCCCTGGAAGAAGACGTTGTCGGGGAACAGGTCGGCGTGGATGACGCCGGACGGCAGGCGGACCGGCCAGTTGGCGCGCAGCCACTCCACCTCCCTGGCGAGCGTGGCGGCGAGGCCGGGCTGCACCTCGTCCGCGCGCTCCTGGCACTTCGTGTTCAGGTCGAGCCAGCCGGCCAGCGACAGCGCGTTCTCCCGCCGCATGGCGAAGCCGGCCCCGGCCAGATGCAGGCGCGCCAGCGCCCCGCCCAGCTGGGCGCAGTGCGTCGCCGTGATGCGCCGCGGCCACATCCCCTTCAGGAAGGTGACGATCACCGCCGGCCGGCCGCACAGTTCGCGCAGCGCCACGCCGTCGGTGCCGTGCACGGGCAGCGGGCAGTCCACCCCGTGCTCCGACAGGTGCTCCATCAGGCCCAGGAAGAAGGGCAGGTCCTCGCGCCGCGTGCGCTTTTCATACAGCGTGAGGATGTAGGGGCCGCGCTCCGTCACCAACAGGAAGTTGGAGTTCTCCACCCCCTCCGCGATGCCCTTGCACGATAGCAGGCCGCCCAGATCGTACTGGGCGACGAACGCGTTCAGCTCTTCGTCGGAGACTTCGGTGTAGACGGCCATGGGGCCAGCGCCTTACCGGGATTCGGCGCGCCGGTCAACGGCAGAACGTGCGGGGCAGGGCGCGCGACTCAGAACGCCACGCCCTCGTAGATCGCGGACAGCGGCAGTTCCGCGTCGATGGACATCAGCGGCAGGGACGCGTCGCCGGTGAAGTCCTCGACGATCCAGCGCCGGCCGTCGCGCCGCCAGAGCTGGGCGCGCGCCTCCCGGCTGTCGACCAGCAGGATCTCCTGCACGGACGGGATCTGCATATAGTCGGGCACCTTGGTGCCGCGGTCGTGGTTGGCGGTGCTGTCGGAGAGAACCTCGACGATCAGGACGGGGCTCTTGATGAAGCGCCGCCCGGGCTCCGGTGGCGAGCAGGTCACTGCCACATCCGCCACGTAATAGCGGTCGTCGCGATCGTCCCGCGTGATGCTCGCCTCATTGAGGACCCGGCACGGCGGGCGCAAACGGGTGCGGATCTCGAAGGCGATGTTCGTGCCGATCTGGCTATGGGCTTCGCTGCCGCCCGACATCGCACGCGGATGCCCGTGCACCAGTTCGTATTTCACCTCCGGGTCCTTTTCGGCCCAGACGATGAACTCGTCGATGGTCATGCTCTTGAGAGCCGGCTCGCCCATGGCACCCTCCCGCCACGCCTGCACTGATTATGCGTTCGCCACGCCCCCCTGTGAAGGGGTGGGGGCGTCGGTCAGCGCCTTGGGCAGCTTGAAGACCACGTCCTCGGTGGCGGTGCGCACCTGCTCGACCGTCACGTCGAACCGCGCGCGCGCCGCCTCGATCACCTCCTCGACCAGCACCTCGGGCGCGGAGGCGCCGGCGGTGATGCCCAGGCGGCGCACGTCGGCCAGAGCGGACCAGTCGATGTCCGCGGCGCGCTGCACCAGCTGGGCGCGGGTGCAGCCGGCGCCCTTCGCCACCTCCACCAGCCGCTTGGAGTTGGAGGAGTTGGGGGCGCCCAGCACCAGGAGCGCGTCCACCTGCGGCGCAATGGCCTTCACCGCCTGCTGGCGGTTGGTGGTGGCGTAGCAGATGTCCTCCTTGCGGGGGCCGGCGATGGCGGGGAAGCGCTCCTGCAGCGCCGCCAGGATGCCGGCCGTCTCGTCCACCGACAGGGTGGTCTGGGTGGCGAAGGCGAGGTTGTCTGGATCGGCGACCGCGACGCGGGCCACGTCCTCCACCGTCTCCACCAGCAGGACGGCGCCGGCCGGCAGTTGGCCCATGGTGCCGATCACCTCCGGATGGCCGGCGTGGCCGATCAGGATGACCTGCCGGCCCTCAACGTGGTGGCGCTCGGCCTCGCGGTGCACCTTGCTGACCAGCGGGCAGGTGGCGTCCAGGTAGAACAGGCCGCGCCGCTCGGCCTCGGCCGGCACCGCCTTGGGCACGCCGTGGGCGGAGAACACCACCGGCACGCCGTCCGGCACCTGGGTCAGCTCGTCCACGAAGACGGCGCCCTTGGCCTCCAGGCTTTGCACGACGAAGCGGTTGTGCACGATCTCGTGCCGCACGTAGACCGGCGGGCCGAAGCGTTCCAGCGCCACCTCGACGATCTGGATCGCCCGGTCGACGCCGGCGCAGAAGCCGCGCGGGGCCGCGAGCAGGATGGTGAGGGGCGTGTTCGGCATGATGGGTCCCGGGTTTGCGTGCGGTGGTTGGCGGTCTTGGTTGGCGGTCTTGTGCGGTGCGGCCCGCTTCTCTAAAGTCCGCTCCCGATCACACCGAACAAGAGCAGGCCAGACGCATGGACCGCCGCGACCGTAATATAGGAACCCCCGTCCGGAAAAGCCTGCTGGCGCTCGGCGCCCTGGCGGCGCTCGCCGGCTGCTCCGCCCCGACGTCCAGCGAGATGGTCCTGGCCTGCCCGAAGGTGTCGATCGTCCGCGACCTGGCGGAGGTGACGCAGTTCCGCGCCGGCGGCCGCGACGGCAGCGACGTGGTGACGCGCGCCGCGCTGGCCGACTACAGCGGCAACTGCGACTACACCCGCGACGGCGTCACGGTGAACCTCAGCCTCTACGTGATCGCCGAGCGCGGCCCGGCGCTGCAGGGCAACCAGGCCAGCTACCGCTACTTCGTCGCGGTCACCCCGCCCAATGAGACGCAGCCCCGCGCCAAGACCGAGTTCGAGAGCACCATCGACTTCCCCGCCGGCCAGCCGCGCGCCGGCAACAAGGAAGAGGTGACGCCGACGATCCCGCTGCCGCGCGACGCCAACGCCAAGGACTGGCAGGTTCTGGTGGGCTTCCAGTTGACTCCCGAGCAATTGGCCTACAATCGCTCCCAGATGAAGCGGTAAGCCGACGGGGGAGGGCGCGATGGCCGAGCAGGTGGTGGCCCACAAGGGACCCTTGGTCATCCCGCTGAAGGCCGGGGAGACCTACTGGTGGTGCCGCTGCGGCCGCAGCGCCGCCCAGCCGTTCTGCGACGGCAGCCACGCCGGCACCGGCATCGAGCCCATGTCCTTCACCCCCACCAAGGACATGAAGGGCCGCTTCTGCGGCTGCAAGCAGACGAAGAAGCCGCCGTTCTGCGACGGCAGCCATCTGGACATCAAGTGATGCGCGAGGGGCGCCCGCGATAAGCGGGCGCCCCGGACGCCGTCAGCCGATGCGCTGGGCGACGAACGAGGTGTAGGCATTGTTGCCCCAGAACGATCCTGTGCTGCCGGTGCCTTGATACCCGTACATCTCGACGAAGTCCGAAACGCCATTGAAATAGATGATTTCCGTGACGGAAGCGATGCACGCGGCCGGCGTGGAGGCGAAGCTGTTGCCGTACCCCACATCCGAGCCGTTCTTGCGCAAGGCCACCGCAACGGCCGCCCCGGTCGTCAGCGTCGAGGTGACTTGACCGCGTACCATGTAGTAGCCGGCGATGGACGGCGCAAAGCGGCTGTTTGCCATGTTGAATGCGTTACCAACGTTGAAATCCGTTGCGGTCAGAGTGACCTGAACGAAGGTGTTGTGGGGAATGCCGGTCTGGTCGACGCCGTTTCGGTGCGCCCGGCAGATCACCTGCGCGCTGTCCGGCGTCAGGTCGAACAGGGCGCGCTCGTCGACGATGCTGTCGTTGGTGATGGCGGTGGTGGTGCTCTCCAGGAACACGCGGGCCACCGGCAGCTTGCCGGCGGTGAGGGCCGGTGGCGTCAGGCTGTTCGGCGTGCCGGCGATGACCGACACCGCACCGGTGGTGCGGTCGACGACGACGCGGTCGATGCGGAAGCCCGAGGCCGGCGGCGTGATCGCCGGGGTGGACTGGGCGTTCACCTCGGTCAGCGTCGTGCCGCTCAGCAGGTAGCCGGGGTCGACCGCCACGGTCATGTTGGGCACGACCTGGGCGTGCGGCGCGAACGGCCCGACCATGCGCTGGGCCACCGCCCAGTTGGTGGTGCTCTGCGACAGGTCGGTGGGGTTGAAGGTCTGCACGGACATGGTTTGTTCCTCGCTTCGGACGGGCTTCGAGTCGCGTCCGGTGCACGGTGGCGCCTCGCCGTTCGCCGAACGCGAGAAGGAATATCATCCTGGTATTGGGCGGGCAAGGAAAACAATCTGAACATAGGCTTTCATGCCTTTTCCCGGATGAACGTGCCGCTGGCCGATCCCCTTGGAATCCCATCCGGGCGGTGCGCCGGCCGGTATCCGCCCCGATGGGCGGATTGACATTCCCGGCCTGCGCCGTAGGTTAGCGGCATACGCCGACGACCCCTCGCGGGAGAGATCGCCGCAGCGCCCAATCCTTCGGAATGGACGCTGGCAGGCGGCGCCGAAGGAGCAACCGCCCCCGGAAACTCTCAGGCAAACGGACCGCAGGGAAAGGCACTCTGGAAAGCAGGCGGCGCCCCCGATCAGAACGATGGCGGGACGCCGGCTCACCGAAGGAGTAAGCCGGTGCGCGGGCCAGAGGCCCGGCCGGTGAATCTCTCAGGTCCAAGACAGAGGGGGCTGCATCCGTGCATTCCCGCGCGGGCGCGCACCCTTGTCGGAGGACCCGTGTGACCCAATCGCCCGGAACAGACTCGTCGGAATCACTCAAGAAGACGCCGCTGCACGCGCTGCACGTGGAGCTGGGCGGCAAGATGGTGCCCTTCGCCGGCTACGACATGCCGGTGCAGTACCCGGCCGGCATCCTGAAGGAACACCAGCACACCCGCGCGCGCGCCGGCCTGTTCGACGTGTCGCACATGGGGCAGGTGCGCCTGACCGGCGACGACGCGGCGGCCGCGCTGGAGGCGCTGGTGCCCGGCGACATCAAGGGCCTGGGCGAACGGCGCATGCGCTACACCCTGTTCCTGAACGAGACCGGCGGCATCCTCGACGACCTGATGGTCACCAACGCCGGCGACCATTTGTTCCTGGTCGTCAACGCCGCCCGCAAGGAGCACGACGTCGCCCACCTGACCGAGCGGCTGAAGGGCCGGGCCGAGGTGGAGTTGCTTGACGATCTGGCGCTGATGGCGCTGCAGGGCCCCGACGCGGCGGGCGTGCTGGCGCGCTTCGTGCCCGAGGCGGCCGACATGAAGTTCATGAGCTACCTGCCGGCCACCTTCGACGGCGTCCCGGTGGTGCTCACGCGGTCCGGCTACACCGGCGAGGACGGCTACGAGATCTCCTGCGACAAGGCGGACGCCGAGGCCATCGCCCGCGCCCTGCTGGCCCAGCCGGAGGTCGAGCCCATCGGCCTGGGCGCGCGCGACTCGCTGCGCCTGGAAGCGGGCCTGTGCCTGTACGGCCACGACATCGACGAGACGACGACGCCGGTCGAGGCGGCGCTGGAATGGGCGCTGTCCAAGCGCCGCCGCGCCGAGGGCGGCTTCCCCGGCGCCGAGATCGTGCTGGCCCAGCTGCAGAGCGGCGCCCAGCGCCGCCGCGTCGGCATCCGCCCGGACGGGCGCCAGCCCGCGCGCGAACACACGGAAATCGTCGACGAGGCCGGCAACCGCCTGGGCGAGGTCACCAGCGGCGGCTTCGGCCCCACGGCCAACGGGCCGGTCGCCATGGGCTATGTCGACATCGGCCGCGCCGCGGTGGACACGCCGCTGACGCTGATGGTGCGCGGCAAGCCGCTGGCCGCGAAGGTCGCGGCCATGCCGTTCGTGCCGCAGCGCTATTACCGGGGTTAACGAGGAACAGGGGAACACGCACCATGACGACCAAGTACACCAAGGACCACGAGTGGATCCGCGTCGAGGGCGACACCGCCACCGTCGGCGTGTCGGACTATGCCCAGCACCAGCTGGGCGACGTCGTCTTCGTCGAGCTGCCGGACGTCGGCCGCACGCTGGAGCAGGGCAAGGAGGCGGCCGTCGTCGAGTCCGTCAAGGCGGCCAGCGAGGTCTTCGCCCCGGTCTCCGGCGAGGTGATCGAGGTCAACCATGAGCTGGAAGGCGAGCCGGCCAAGGTGAACAGCGGTGCCGAGACCGACGGCTGGTTCTTCAAGATCCGCCTGTCCAACCCGGCCGAGCTGGACGCGCTGATGGACGAAGCGGCGTACAAGGATTACGTGGAAGGGCTTCAGTAATGCGTTACCTGCCCCTGACCGAGGCCGACCGGCACGCCATGCTGGCGGCCATCGGCGTGTCGTCGGTGGACGAACTGTTCCGCGACGTGCCGCCGGCGGCCCGCCGCTCCGGCCCCGTGGAGGGGCTGCCGAACCACGCGGGCGAGCTGGAGGTGGAACGCCGGCTCTCCGCCATGGCCGGCCGGAACATCCCGGCCGGCAGCGTGCCCAGCTTCCTGGGGGCGGGCGCCTACCGCCACCACGTGCCGGCCACGGTGGACTACATGGTGCAGCGCGGCGAGTTCCTCACCGCCTACACCCCCTACCAGCCGGAAATCAGCCAGGGCACGCTGCAGGTCCTGTTCGAATTCCAGACGCAGGTGGCGCTGCTGACCGGCATGGACGTCGCAAACGCCTCCATGTACGACGGCGCCACGGCGTGCGCGGAGGCCGTGATGATGGCCAACCGCATCACGCGCCGGAAGAAGGCCGTGCTGTCCGGCGGCCTGCACCCGCACTACCGCGACACCACGAAGACCGACGCGCACTTCATCGGCTTCCACGTGGTGGCGATGCCCGCCGCACCCAAGGGCGGCGAGGACCTGATGGCGCAGGTGGACGCCGACACGGCGTGCGTCGTCGTGCAGAACCCCGACGTCTTCGGCCACGTGCGCGACTACACAGCACTTGCCCAGATGTGCCAGGCCAAGGGGGCGCTGCTGATCGTCGTGGTGACGGAGGCGATGTCGCTGGGCCTGCTCACCCCGCCGGGCGAGATGGGGGCGGACATCGTGGCGGCCGAGGGGCAGTCGCTGGGCAACGCGCTCAGCTTCGGCGGACCCTACGTCGGCCTGTTCGCGGTGAAGGAGAAGTACGTCCGCCAGATGCCCGGCCGCCTGTGCGGCCAGACGGTGGACGCCGACGGCCGGCGCGGCTTCGTGCTGACGCTGTCGACGCGCGAGCAGCACATCCGGCGCGAGAAGGCGACCTCGAACATCTGCACCAACGCCGGCCTGTGCGCGCTGGCCTTCTCCATCCACCTCAGCCTGCTGGGCGAGGAGGGCTTCACCAACCTCGCCCGCCTCAACCACGTGAAGGCGGTGCAGCTGGCCGACCGTCTGTCGGGCGTGAAGGGCGTTGAGGTGTTGAACGACGCCTTCTTCAACGAGTTCACGGTGAAGCTGCCGCGCGACGCGGCGGAGGTGGTGGAGGAGCTGGCCAAGCGCCGCATCCTCGGCGGCGTGCCGGCCTCGCGCCTCTTTGCCGGTGAGTTGCCCGATCACCTGATCCTGGCCGCCACCGAAACCAACACCGAGTCCGACATGGACGCGCTGACCCAGGCGCTTTCCGAGGTTCTGTGATGAGCATGAATTCCCAGGGACGCCCCACCGGGACCGGCAGCGCCGACAGCGCCGTTCCCGACACCGTCACCGGCAACCGCGGCCTGCAGATCGAGGAGCCGCTGATCTTCGAACAGGACAGCCCCGGCAAGACCGGCGTCGACCTGCCCGAGGTGCCGGCCATGAACCTGCGCCTGGGCACCGTCAAGCCACGCGCGCGCGTCGGCCTGCCGGGCCTGGCCGAGCCGCAGGTGGTCCGCCATTACACGCGGCTGTCGCAGAAGAACTATTCGATCGACACCGGGCTCTACCCGCTCGGCTCCTGCACCATGAAGCACAACCCGCGCCTCAATGAGAAGGCGGCGCGGCTGCCCGGCTTCGCCGATGTGCACCCGCTCCAGCCCGTCAGCACGGTGCAGGGTGCCTTGGAGCTGATGGACGCGCTGGCGCACTGGCTGAAGATGCTGACCGGTATGCCGGCGGTGACCCTGGCACCGGCGGCCGGCGCGCACGGCGAGATGGCCGGCATGATGGCGATCCGCGCCGCGCTGGAACACCGTGGCGAGGCCGGGCGCAAGCGCGTGCTGGTGCCGGAGAGCGCCCACGGCACCAACCCGGCGACGGCCGCGGCGCTGGGCTTCACCGTCGACCCGATCCCGGCCACGGCTGAAGGCCGGGTGGACCTGGAGGCGATGAAGGCCAAGCTGGGGCCGGACGTGGCCGGCATCATGCTGACCAACCCCAACACCTGCGGCCTGTTCGAACGCGACGTGCGCGCCATCGCCGACGCGGTGCACGATGCGGGCGGCTACTTCTACTGCGACGGCGCCAACTTCAACGCCATCGTCGGGCGGGTGAAGCCGGCCGATCTCGGCATCGACGCCATGCACATCAACCTGCACAAGACCTTCTCCACGCCGCACGGCGGCGGCGGGCCGGGGTCGGGGCCGGTGGTGTTTTCCGAGGCGCTGGCGCCCTTCGTGCCGGTGCCCTACGTCGTGCACGACGCGGACGGCTTCCGGCTGGTGGAGGACGCGAACGGCTCGACCGCGTTCGGCCGCATGAAGGCGTTCCACGGGCAGATGGGCATGTTCATCCGCGCGCTGGCCTATATCCTCAGCCATGGTGCGGACGGGCTGTGGCAGGCGGCGGGCGACGCGGTGCTGAACGCCAACTACGTGATGGCGCGCCTGCAGGACGTGATGACGCCGTCGTTCGATGGCCCGTGCATGCACGAGTGCCTGTTCGACGACCGCTTCCTGAAGGGCAGCGGCGTCACCACGCTGGACCTCGCCAAGGCGCTGATCGACGAGGGCTTCCACCCGATGACCATGTACTTCCCGCTGGTCGTCCACGGTGCCCTGCTGATCGAGCCGACGGAGACGGAGTCCAAGGCCGGCATCGACCAGTTCGTCGAGGCGTTGCGGGCGCTGGCCCGGCGCGCGGTGTCGGGCGACGTGGCCTATTTCCAGGGGGCGCCCCGGCTTACGCCGCGCCGCCGCCTGGACGAGACGGCCGCCGCCCGCAAGCCGGTGCTGCGCTGGACCCCGCCGGCCGAACCGGCGCTGGCGGCGGAGTGACGGGAAGGGCAGGGGCCGCGAGGCCCCTGCATTCCGGTTCGGTCAGAAGTAGGGGTAGAGTGACGGCCGCTCGGACACTGCCTTGCGGGCGCTGGTCGCGCGGCGGCGCAGGCCGTCGAGCAGGCGGTACAGGCTGAAGCTCACAACCATCGACGTGCTCCCGTGCGTGCGTTGGACACAAGAGCGTTTCCTCAGGCAGCCGGTCTGATGCCGGCTCTATCCTCTGCCGATATAAGACAGCATTACTGACCCATTGTTCCAGTCCGTCGACGGTATGGCTGGCGTGCCGGGGCCGCATGGCGGGGTGTTTGCCGCACGTGCCCCCACCCGGCCTGCGCTGACGCTCGGCCACCCTCCCCCGCTTCGCAGGGGAGGGTTTTCTCGGCTGGCGGCGGAGTTCCCTCCCCTGCGAAGCGGGGGAGGATTAGGGTGGGGCACGTGTCAAGCCATGAGGATGCTGGTCGACCTCACTTGAGGGCATCCCATTCAACGTCGATCGGCTCATCAAGGTCGCCGTGCACGGTCATGCGTCCCTTCATGAAGCCGAACAGGCTCTTGGGATTCGGCTTTTCCGTGATGGCCGAGAACTGGGAAACCGGCTTGCCGTCCTTGGTGACGATCACGCTCTCGCCGGTGGACGTCACTTCCTCCACCAGCCGCTGGAACGCGTCCTGGAATTCGGACATCGGGATCATGCGGGTCATGGCGCGCCCTTCGTGCCCATGGTCATGACCATAGTCTAGGGCGCGCCATTCCTATGGACAAGCCGTCACCCCTCGCACGCCCGCACGGTCTGGCGCTGTTCGCCCAGGCCGTCGATGCCCAGGCGCATGGTCTGGCCGGGCTGCAGCCAGGGCTGCGGCTTCTGGCCCATGGCGACGCCCTGCGGCGTGCCGGTGGCGATGACGTCGCCGGGCAGCAGGGTCATGAAGCGGCTGATGTAGGCGATCACCTCGGCCACGCCGAAGATCATGTCGGCCGTCGTGCTGTCCTGCCAGCGCTTGCCGTCCACCTCCAGCCACAGGCGCAGGGCCTGCGGGTCCGGCACCGCGTCGCGCGTCACCAGCCAGGGGCCGAGCGGGCAGAAACTGTCCGCGCTCTTGCCCTTCAGCCATTGCCCGGTGCTTTCCAGCTGGAAGGCGCGCTCCGACACGTCGTTGACGACGCAGTAGCCGGCCACGTGCTCCAGCGCGTCCGCTTCGTCCACGTAGCGGGCGGTCCGGCCGATCACCACGCCCAGTTCGACCTCCCAGTCCAGCTTGGTGGAGTCCCGGGGCGCCACCACCGGGTCGTTGGGGCCGCCGATGGAGGTGGTGGCCTTCATGAACAGCACCGGCTCCTTCGGTTCGGCCATACCCGATTCCGCGGCGTGCGCCCGGTAGTTCAGGCCGACGCACACGACCTTGGACGTACCGGCCACGCACGGCCCCAGGCGCACACCATCCGGAACCGCCGGCAGGCGTTGCGGGTCCAGCGCCCGCAGCCGCGCCAGCGTCTCGTCCGACAGGGTGGCGGGGCCGAGGTCGGGTATGACCCCCGACAGGTCGCGGATGGTGCCGCCCTCGTCCAACAGCCCCGGCCGTTCGCCGCCCGGCGAACCGTAACGCAACAATCGCATGAGACCATCCCCTCCCGTTTCGCCCACGGTATTAGGCGTTGTGCAGTGCGTTAAGAGGTTTCGACTAAGAACCCCAGCCTGTTTCCCTTGCGGCTTGGTTTGGTGTACGCTTTTCCCGGGTTGGAGAAAACCAGACAGGAGGCGGACATGCCCGTGTGGCGCCGTTATCTGGTCCGGCAGAGATCGGGGCGGCTCGTCGAGCTGCCCAGCCGGAAGTACGACCGTGCCGAGGACGGCGTCGCGCCGATCCCCGACTTCGCCGGACAATGCGTCGACCTCGTTTCGGCCGTCATGGTGTCGGAACAGGGCGAGCAGCCCCGCATCGCCGAAGTGGCCTTCACCAAGCTGTATTTCGATGACTCCGGCTTCGTGGACGCGACCAAGCGCGACCGCATGATCCGCCTGATGCTGGAGAGCTGCGCCGACCGGCAATGCCGCAACAGCGTGCATGCCCCGATGCGCCCCGGCTGCGCCACCCTGGCGGAGCGGGCGGTGGCGGCGCGCGACCAGCTGGAGCACGAATTCGGCTGGCGGCCCGCCCCCAACGAGGTGAGCGAGGTCCTCCACCGCCTCGATTTCGCGCGCGCCGAGGTGGCTTCCCCGACGGTGCATTGACCTGGGTGGGGACCTCAGGGGGGACCCGAACGGGCACCCTGGGCGGCGGCGCCCCGCCTCCCCATATGCCTCGCAACGATGTCTGACGAGGCCAGTGGGTTACACATGCGCCGTTCCGCCACCGCCACGACCCTGTCGTTCGGCCGCGTGCGCCAGCTCGTGCTCATCGCCATGGGCTGGACGATCATCGGCCTGGGCCTGCTGCTCACGCCGCTGCCGGGACCGGGCGGGCTGCCGGTGGCGCTGGTCGGCGGGGTGATCCTGCTGCGCAACTCGCCCCACGCGCGGCGCCTCTTCGTCCGCATGAAGCGCCGCCATCCGCGCGTCTTCCGTCCCGTCGAACGCATCCGCGACCACCTGCGCGCGCGGCGGCAGCGGCGGCAGTGGCGGAAGGGCTGATCTCCACCACGCGCACTGGACATCCAATCCAATTCACGGCAATCCTCCGCCCTTCAGTCGTGAAGGAGGCATGCGGTGAAGGCTGGCAACGCGATCCTGTCGAGCTACGGGACGACGATCTTCGAGGTGATGTCCCGTTTGTCGGAGGAGCACGGCGCCATCAACCTGGGCCAGGGCTTCCCGGACGAGCGCGGCCCGGCCGACGTGCTGGAGGCGGCGTCGAAGGCGCTGCTGGAGGGCTGGAACCAGTACCCCTCCATGATGGGCACGCCGGAGCTGCGCCAGGCGCTGGCCGGCCACGCGCGGCGGTTCTACGGCTTGGACGTGGACTGGAAGACGGAGGTGATGGTGACCTCCGGCGCCACGGAGGCGCTGACCGCCTGCCTGCTGGGCCTCATCAATCCGGGCGACGAGGTCGTGCTCTTCCAGCCGATGTACGACAGCTACCTGCCGATCGTGCGGCTGGCCGGCGGCGTGCCGCGCTTCGTGAACCTCGCCGCGCCCGACTGGAGCTTCACCCGCGCCGACCTGGACGCGGCGTTCTCGGACAAGACCAAGCTCGTCCTCATCAACGACCCGCTCAACCCCGCCGCCAAGGTCTATGACCGGGCGGAGCTGGACCTGCTGGCGGAGTACGTGAAGCGCTTCGACGCCTACGTGGTGTGCGACGAGGTTTACGAGCACATCGTCTTCGACGGCCGTCCGCACGTGCCGCTGATGACGCTGCCGGGCATGCGGGAGCGCTGCCTGAAGATTGGCTCGGCCGGCAAGACGTTCTCGCTGACCGGCTGGAAGGTGGGCTACGTCACCGCC
>NZ_DASPMG010000176.1:0-16760 GCF_035627195.1 Azospirillum sp. | reverse complement strand
GAACACGGCTTCCTTCACCGCGGTGTGCGGCGGGGTGGGGCCGTTCAGCTTGAAGTCCGACAGCTTCTCGCCGGCCATGATGCGGGCGGCGATCTTGGCGATGGCGGTGCCGGTGGCCTTGGCGACGAAGGGCACCGTGCGGGATGCGCGCGGGTTCACCTCCAGGATGTAGACCGTGCCGTCCTTCACCGCGAACTGCACGTTCATCAGGCCGACGACCTTGAGGGCGCGGGCCAGCGCCTCGGCCTGCCGGTTGATCTCGGCGATCACCTCGGCGGGCAGGGAGTAGGGCGGCAGCGCGCAGGCGCTGTCGCCGGAATGGATGCCGGCCTCCTCGATGTGCTCCATCACGCCGGCCACGTAGACCGCACCGCCGGCGTCGGCCACCACGTCCACGTCCACCTCGATGGCGTCCTGGAGGTAGCTGTCGATCAGCACCGGGTTCTTGCCCGACACCTTCACCGCCGTGCCCATGTAGCGCTGGAGCCCGGCCATGTCGTGGACGATCTCCATCGCCCGGCCGCCCAGCACGTAGGAGGGGCGGATGACGACGGGGAAGCCGATGCGCTCGGCCACCGTCTCCGCTTCCTTGAGCGAGCGGGCGAGGCCGTTGGCCGGCTGCTTCAGGTTCAGCTGGTGCAGCAGCTGCTGGAAGCGCTCGCGGTCCTCGGCCAGGTCGATGGCGTCCGGCGAGGTGCCGAGGATGGGGATGCCGGCCTTCTCCAGGGCTTCCGCCAGCTTCAGCGGGGTCTGGCCGCCGAACTGCACGATGCAGCCCAGCACGGTGCCGGTGCGCTGCTCGACGCGGACCAGCTCGATCACGTCCTCGGCGGTCAGCGGCTCGAAGTACAGGCGGTCGGCGGTGTCGTAGTCGGTGGAGACCGTCTCCGGGTTGCAGTTGACCATGATGGTCTCGATGCCGGCCTCGCGCAGGGCGTAGACGGCGTGGACGCAGCAGTAGTCGAACTCGATGCCCTGGCCGATGCGGTTCGGGCCGCCGCCGAGGATGACGACCTTGCGGCGCTCCGTCGGCTCCGATTCGCACTCGGCCGCACCGGACCCGTCGGTCTCGTAGGTCGAATACATGTAGGGCGTACGCGACGGGAACTCGGCGGCACAGGTGTCGATGCGCTTGTAGACCGGGGTGATGCCGGCCGAACGGCGCGCCTCGGCCACCGCGTCCTCGCCCTGGGCGGTCAGCTCGGCCAGGCGGGCGTCGGAGAAGCCCATCTGCTTCAGCTTCAGCCAGCCGGCGGCGCCGGTGGGCAGGCCGTTGGTGCGGACCTCCGCCTCCTTGTCGACGATGGCCTTGATCTGCTCCAGGAACCAGGGGTCGTACTTGGAGGCCTGCTGCACCTCGGCCACCGACAGGCCGTGGCGGAACGCCTGGGCGATCACCAGCAGGCGGTCGTGCGTCGGCTTGGCCAGCGCACCGCGGACGGCGGCGGGATCGGGGTTGTCGTCACCGGCGATCTTCACCTCGTTGAAGCCGGTCAGGCCGGTCTCCATGGAGCGGAGCGCCTTCTGCACCGACTCCTGGAAGGTGCGGCCGATGGACATGGCCTCGCCCACCGACTTCATCGACGTGGTCAGCAGCGGCTCCGCACCCGGGAACTTCTCGAAGGTGAAGCGCGGCATCTTCGTGACGACGTAGTCGATCGTCGGCTCGAAGCTGGCGGGGGTGCAGCCGGTGATGTCGTTGGTCAGCTCGTCCAGCGTGTAGCCGACGGCCAGCTTGGCGGCGATCTTGGCGATGGGGAAGCCGGTCGCCTTCGACGCCAGCGCCGAGGAGCGGCTGACGCGCGGGTTCATCTCGATCACGATCAGGCGGCCGGTCTGCGGGTTGACCGCGAACTGCACGTTGGAGCCGCCGGTGTCCACCCCGATCTCGCGCAGCACCGCGATCGAGGCGTCGCGCATGATCTGGTATTCCTTGTCCGTCAGCGTCAGCGCCGGGGCCACGGTGATGGAGTCGCCTGTGTGCACGCCCATCGGATCGATGTTCTCGATGGAGCAGATGATGATGCAGTTGTCGGCGCTGTCGCGCACGACCTCCATCTCGTACTCCTTCCAGCCCAGCACCGATTCCTCGATCAGCACCTCGCCGACCGGGCTGGCGCGCAGGCCGCCGCGCACGATGTCCTCGAACTCCGCCCGGTTGTAGGCGATGCCGCCGCCGGTGCCGGCCAGCGTGAAGCTGGGGCGGATGATGGCGGGCAGGCCGACGAACTCCAGCGCGTCCAGCGCCTCGCGGTAGGACTTGACCAGCCGGGACTTGGGGCTTTCCAGGCCCAGCTTGTCCATGGCGTCGCGGAACAGGATGCGGTCCTCGGCCTTGGCGATGACGTCGCGCTTGGCGCCGATCATCTCCACGCCCAGGCGCTCCAGCGTGCCGTCGTCGGACAGCGCCATCGCGGTGTTCAGCGCGGTCTGGCCGCCCATGGTGGGCAGCAGGGCGTCGGGGCGCTCCTTCTCCAGGATGCGGGCGACCACGGCCGGGGTGATCGGCTCGATGTAGGTGGCGTCGGCCAGACCCGGATCGGTCATGATGGTGGCCGGGTTGGAGTTGACCAGGATGACCCGGTACCCCTCCTCGCGCAGGGCCTTGCACGCCTGCACGCCGGAGTAGTCGAACTCGCAGGCCTGGCCGATGATGATCGGCCCCGCGCCGATGATGCAGATGGACTTGATATCAGTGCGCTTGGGCATGGCGGTCCGCTTCTCGACGTTCAGTCAGCAAAAGCCCCCTCCCGCCGAGTGCGGGGAGAGGGGGCGTCAGGTCTCGTGCGAGGGCACTTTATAGGCACTAACCGTCCGGGGGGGAAGGGGTGGCTTTGGCAGATCCGCCATATGCCCGTAACAATGCAACGGGCAGGCGAAAGGGCGCTTGCGCGTTCGATGGAACGGCGTCATCAATCGATGCATGACGCACGCCTTCGCCAAAGACAGCCGCGCCTGCGCCGCCTGCGTTTCCTGGAGCGGACAGCGTGCGCTGGCGGCCGACAACACGTTGGTCGAGGTCCCCCGCTACAGCGTGGAGGGGGAGTGCCGGACGGCGATCAGCCAGGACTACCGCAAGGTCCGCAAGTCCTATCACACCTGCGACGCGTGGTCGCCGCTGCCGCTGCTGCGCGCGCACGGCGGCCGCACCGACCGTACGCCCGGCCCGGCGGCGGCCATGGCGGCGATCATGGCGAACGCCCCGGCGGGCGCGGCCGTGCCCGTTCCCCCGGCGCCGGCCCCGGTTGCCCCGGCGCCCAAGGCGGTTGCGCCGAAGGCCGCCGTGCCGGTGCTGGCCGTGGAGCCGGAGGTGCCGCGCTGCTCGGCCGCGCCGCTGGACATCGACAAGGTGCCGCCGCAGGCGCGCGTGCTGCACACCTATTGGACCCGGCTGAAGCGCCAGCGCCCGATGCCTGGTGCCCGCGAGGTCGACACCGCGCAGGTGCGCGACTGCGTGGCGCGGCTGGCGCTGCTGGAGCCGATCGGCGGCGGCGCCGATTTCGTCTACCGCGCCTGCGGCAAGGCGCTGGCCAAGCGCCTGGGCCAGCGGCCGGTCAGCCGGCTGGTCAGCGCCTGCCACCCCGAGGACGCGGCGGCGCGCTGGCTGGACGACCTGCGCGCCTGCCTGGAGGAGGGCGCGCCGCGCAGCCTGCTGGTGCGCGACGACCCCATCCTGCCGGGCCAGAAGTTCGTCGAGCTGCTGCTGCCGCTGGCCGACGACCAGGGGCGGCCGGCCTTCGTGCTGGCCTACCGGCACCTGCCCGGCGGCTGAACGGGCGGCCCCGCCATGGCGAGCGAGCGCAGCGACGAACCACTGTTATCCGAGTCGCCGGACCGCTGGCCGGCGATGGTGTGGATCGTTGCCGGCATCTGGCAGTTCGCCGCGTTCCCGATGCTGTTCGCGTGGTGGAAGGGGGTTCTCTACTTCCTGGTCGGCGCGCCGGTGATGCTGCTGGTCACCGGCACGGCGACGGCGCGGCTGCGCGGCGTGATGCTGGACATGGTGCGCGACGTCTTCCCGGTGAAGGACCGCTTCACCCGGCTGATCGCCGTCCTGCTGCGCGTCATGCTGGCGGCCCTGGAGGGCGTGCTGGTCCTGACCGCCGCGCGCGGGGCGTTCATGCTGATGGCGTGAGGGGTGGTTGACGGTCCGGTGGGGCGCCACTACCGTTCTTGTCGTACCAGGAGCCATCCCATGAGCCCGATCGACACCGCCGTCCGCCGCATCGTCGAGGCCGTGCAGCCGGAAGCGGTCTTCCTGTTCGGCAGCCGGGCGCGCGGCGACGCCGCCGAGGGCAGCGACTGGGACCTGTTCGTCGTCGTATCGGACACTGTTCAGCCCGGCACCGTCACGCCGTCGCGGCTGCGGCGCCTGCTGAAGGGAACGGGTGCTGCGTTCGACGTGGTCGCCTGCCGCCGTTCCGTCTTCGATGCCCGGAAGACCGAGCCGAACAGCCTCAGCCATGACGTCGCGGAAGATGGGATGCTGCTCTATGAGCGCAAACCTCGCGGTTGATACCACCGCGCGGAAGGGCCAACACACCGCAACCGGTCAAAACCTTTTCACCGTCATGGCCGGGCCCAGTCCCGGCCACCCACGCACCTTGGATTGGTCGGAGTGCGTGGGTGCCCGGCACAAGGCCGGGCATGACGAAGTGGGGATGTGTCTGGATTTCCCGTCGGGCTGCGCTCACCGCCCCAGCACCCTCTCCACCGCCGCGATCACCTCTTCGGGCGGCACGGTGAAGTCCCAGTCGAAGTTCAGGGTGCCGCGGTTCACCACCGGGGTGCCGACCAGCTGTTCGTAGCGCTGGCCCAGCAGGGCGGCGAGGATGCCGTATTGCGGCAGGACGCAGCGGGCGTGCGTCAGCTCCACCACGCCGGCCGTGGGCGGGGCGAAGGCGATGCCGGCGGAGCCGCCGCCCACCGGCATGACGATCAGCTCGGCCTCGGCGAAGCGGCCGATCTGCTCGGCCATGGACAGGTCTTCCGGCCGCAGCGGCTCGACGCCGAAGGGGCGCAGCGCCGCCAGCACGGCGGCTTCGTTGAGCAGCGCGCGGTGGCCGGCGGCGGGGCGGGACAGGTAGAGGCGGCGTCCGGGCCGGGCGGCCGGGGCGCCGTAGGCCGCGGCCACGCGGGCGCGCAGGAAGTCCAGGTATTCCGGCGCCATGTACTGGAAGTGGTGCGTCAATGAGGGCACCCACAGGCGGCGGCAGGACACCGTAGCGCCCGGCGGCAGGCGGACCAGCCGGTCCGGCGCCACGCCCAGCGCCGCCAGCAGCTCCAGCACGCCCGGCCGCAGCGTGGAGGCGACCAGCACCGGCAGGCCGGCCAGTTCCGGGCAGCGGTCGAGGATCAGCGTGCGCGACAGCCAGTCCAGCACGCCGTGCGCGAAGTTGCCGTCGCCGCCCAGCAGGATCGCCTCGTCGTCGATGCGCGCTGTGGGTTCGGGGATGGCGGCCAGCATGCGGCCGTCCGGCGATTCGTGCAGGAAGTGCGGTGCGCCCAGGCTGCGGCGGGAATAGGCGTGCAGCCCGTCGAGCAGCAGCGCGCCGCCGGCGGTGGCGACCGACAGGTTGGAGGGGATCAGCACCGCGTCGTCGACGCGGGCCAGGAAGCTCTCCGGCAGGTCGTAGGTCAGCGCGCCCCAGGTCGGCGAGCCGGTCGCCACCGTCCGCGCGCGGGCCGGCAGGATGGTGCGGTAGGGCAGGGCGTGCGCCGCGCACCACGCGGACACGGGGGTGATCCGCAGGGTGCGCGCCGGCTCCGCCGCCCGGCCGGCCAGCCACGCGGCGCGTTGGTGCCAGAGGGCGGCGGTGGCGTCGTCGCCCCGGTCGAAGGCGGCGCGCAGCCGGGCGTCGGCCGCGCGCGGCTCGCCGGGGGTGAGGGCCAGGGCGGCGCGCGCCTCCGCGTCCGTGTCGCGGCCCAGCGAGCGGAGTGCGGCCACGCGGGCCAGCCGCGCCGCCGGCATGTCCGGGCGCAGGCGCAGCGCGCGGGCCAGGGTGGCGGCGGCGCGTTCCGGATCCTCCTCGTCGACCAGCGCGGTGCCGAGGTTGCCCAGCGCCTCGGCGAAGTCCGGCTGCAGGCAGAGCGCCGTGCGGAAGGCCGCCAGGGCCGCCGGGCCGTCGTTCACGGCGCGCAAGGCGTTGCCCAGGTTGTTGCGCAGGTCGGCGGCGGCGGGCTCGGCAGCCAGGGCGTCGCGGTAGTGGCCGGCGGCCTCGCCGGGCCGGCCGAGGTCGTACAGCGTGTCGGCGAGGTTGCGCAGGGCGCGGGCGTAGCCCGGCCGTTGGTCGATTGCCGCGCGGTAGTGCGCCGCCGCCTCGTCGCGCCGGCCGAGGTCGCGCAGGGCGTTGCCGCGGTTGTTGTGCGCCTCGGGGAAGGCGGAGCGGTGCTGCAGCGCCTGGGCGATCAGCGCCGCGGCCTCTTCGGCGCGGCCCTGCTGCTGGGCGGCGACGCCGAGCAGGTGGAGCGCGTCGGGCTGGTGCGGCAGGGCGCCGAGCACGGCGCGGTAGAGCGATTCGGCGGTGGCGAGGTCGCCCGCCTGGTGGTGGCGCAGCGCCAGGGACAGCGCCTCGTCCACCGTCATCTCGACCATGCCAGCCCCCGTTGTTCGCCGCCGGTGACCTTGGCACGGGCGGGTGTGCGGGGACAAGCGCCCGGCGTCAGGCGCGGGCGGCCTTGGGGAACAGCAGCAGGCGGTCGGGGGCGATGGTCGCCGCCACCGCCGCGCCCGGCGGCATGGGGACGTAGCCGGGGACGCGGGCGTGGATCTCCACGCTGCCGTCGCGGCCGGGGGCCGGCAGGCTGAGGCACACGCGGGTGGAGTTGCCCATGAAGCTGGTGCGCCGCACCGTGGCCGGGATGGCGGCGTGGCCGCCGCCGTTGATGCCGTCCGGCGGCAGCAGGGTCACGTCCTCCACCCGGCAGGCCACCTCGATGGCGCCGCCGTGCGGCAGGGCGGGGACGTCGAAGCGGCCGAAGGGCGTGTCGAGCCGGCCGTCGGTCACCTGCGCCTCGAAGCGGTTCAACTCGCCGAAGAGCTGGGCCACGAAGCTGCTGGCCGGGTTGTGGTAGAGCGCCAGCGGCGTGTCGTCCTGCACCACCAGCCCCTCCGACATGACCACCACGCGCTGGCCGATCTCCAGCGCCTCGTCCGGGTCGTGGGTGACGACGACGGTGGCGATGCCGGTGGCCTTGATGATCTGCACGACCTCTTCCCGCACCGAGCGGCGCAGCTGCTCGTCCAGCGCCGAGAACGGCTCGTCCAGCAGCAGGACGGCCGGGTCGCGGGCCATGGCGCGGGCCAGCGCCACGCGCTGCTGCTGGCCGCCCGACAGCATGTGCGGGTAGGAGTCGCCGTAGCCCTTCAGCGCCACCAGCTCCAGCAGCTCGGCCACCTTGCGGTCGCGCTCGGCGCGCGGGCGGTGGCGCAGGCCGAAGCCGATGTTGCCGGCCACGGTGAGGTGCGGGAACAGCGCGAAATCCTGGAACATCATGCCGACCGAGCGGCGCTCCGGCGGCAGGGAGCGGCCGGGCGTGGCGACCACAGCACCACCGATGGCGATGGCACCATCCTGCAGCGTCTCCAGCCCGCTGATCAGGCGCAGCAGCGTGGACTTGCCGCAGCCGGACGGACCCACCATGCAGACGACCTCATGCGGGTCGACGCGCAGGTCGACGCCGCGCAGCGCCGGCAGGCGGCCGTAACGGTGGGAAACGCCGGAGACTTCGATGGTGGACGGCATCGGATCGGGATCCTCGGAAAAGAAACCCTCTGAAACGCGAAATGCCGCAGGCCCGGAGGCCTGCGGCATGGTGGTGCTTACTTCCAGCCGGCGCGGTCCATGATGCGCAGGGCCGGTTCGGCGTGCTGCGCGTAGGCCGCGGCGTTCATCTTGTCCTGCTTGAAGGCGCCCAGCTTGACCAGTTCGGGGTGCGGCTGCACGGCCGGGTTCACCGGGTATTCCATGTTGCCGTCGGCGAAGTGGCGCTGCGCCTCGGGGCTGGCCAGGAACTCCAGCAGCTTGATGGCGTCGGCCTTGTGCGGGGCGGTCTTCACCACGCCGGCACCGCTGATGTTCACGTGCGTGCCGCGGTTGGACTGGTTGGGGAAGATCACGCCGACCTTGTCGGCCACCGCCTTGTCCTCCGGCTTGGCGGAGGTGATCAGCTTGCCGAGGTAGTAGGAGTTGGAGATCGCCACGTCGCCCTCGCCGGCGGCCACGGCCTTGATCTGGTCGGTGTCGCCGCCCTTGGGCGCGCGGGCGAGGTTGCCGACCAGGCCCTTCACCCACTCTTCCGTCTTCTCCTCGCCGTTGGCGGCGATCATGGAGGCGGTGAGCGCCAGACTGTAGGGGTGGGTGCCGCTGCGGGTCAGCACGCGGCCCTTCCAGACCGGCTTGGCGAGGTCCTCGTAATCCTTCAGGTCCTCGGGCTTCACGCGGTCCTTGGCGTAGACGATGAGGCGGGCGCGGCTGGACAGGCCGTACCAGGCGCCGCCCGCGTCCCGCAGGTGGTCGGGGACGGCCTTGGCCAGCACGTCGGACTTCACCGGCTCCAGCAGGCCTTCCTTGGCGGCGGCCGCGAGGCGGCCGGCGTCGACGGTGATGAAGAGGTCGGCCGGGCTGCTCGCCCCTTCCGACTTCATGCGCTGGATCAGCTCGTCATGGTTGCCTTCGATGACGTTGACCTTGACGCCGGTCGCCTTGGTGAACGCCTCGTAGATCGCCCGGTCGGTGTTGTAGTGCCGGGAGTTGTAGACGTTGACCTCCTGCGCCTGGGCCTGGGCGTTGACGGCGGCGGCGAGGCCGAGGCCGGCGAGCAGTGCCAGGGCGCTGGTCTTGAAGCGAAGCATCCCGAATCCCCCACGAGTGCGAATGACTATTAACTTCATTCGGTTAGCAGAACGCGCGCATTCTGTCGAGTGGCACGATGGGACGGGTGTCGCGCCGCCATGACGCTGCGACCAGCCGCCGCATGACCAAAGGTTGATCAATGGTGCCCCGGCCGCGACGCGGCGATTGAGCGGCTGAGCAGGATGACCGGCAGCAGCCCGGCCAGCACGATGATCAGCGCCGGCAGGGCGGCGTCGTCCAGCCGCTCGGTGGAGGCCATGCGGAACGCCTCGATGGCGAGCGTGTCGAAGTTGAAGGGGCGCAGGATCATGGTGGCCGGCAGCTCCTTCATGATGTCGACGAAGACCAGCAGGAAGGCGCTGAGCATGCTGGCGCGCAGCAGCGGCAGGTGGACGCGGAACAGCACCTGCGCCGGCCGGTTGCCCAGCGAGCGCGCCGCCCCCTCCAGGTTCGGGCTGATCTTGGTGAAGCCGGACTCCAGCGGGCCGTAGGCCACCGTGAAGAAGCGGATGAGGTAGCCGTACAGCACGCCCACCAGCGTGCCGCCCAGGATGTAGCCGGTGGCCGCCCCGCCGAACCACTGGCCGGCGCCGCCAATGGCGATCAGGATGCCGACGGCGATGACGGCGCCCGGCGTGGCGTAGCCCAGCGAGGCGATGCGCGTGGCCAGCGCGGCGACGCGGGTGCGGTCCTGCCGCACGCCGTGCAGCACCAGGAAGCCGACGGCGACCACCAGCAGCGCCCCCGCCACGCCCAACAGCAGCGTGTTGGCGGTGAGGTGGGCGACCTGCGCCAGCGTGATTTCGGCGCTGCCGCGGGCGATCATCCACACCAGGATGCCGGCCGGCAGGATGAAGCCGAAGAACACCGGCGGCGCGCAGAAGAACCACGCAAGCAGGGTGCCGGGCGCCGACAGGGGCACGGTGGGCAGGTGGCGGTAGCGCGAGGTGGTCTGGTGGAAGCGCATGCGCCCGCGCGACAGCCGCTCCAGCCCCAGCACGGCCAGCACGAACAGCAGCAGGATGGCCGCCAGCTGCGCCGCCACCACGGGGTTGCCCAGCGCGAACCACGCCCGGTAGATGCCGACCGTGAAGGTGTCGATGCCGAAGTACTTCACGGCGCCGAAGTCGGCCAGCGTCTCCATCAGCGCATAGCCGACGCCGGTGGCGATGGCCGGCCGCGCCAGCGGCAGGGCCACGCGCAGGAAGCTGGTCAGCGGCGTGGCGCCCAGCGTGCGGCTGACCTCCAGCACGCACACCGACTGCTCAAGGAACGCCGTGCGCGAGAGGACATAGACGTACGGGTACAGAACCGCCGACAGCACGAACCCCGCACCGCCCAGCGAGTGGATCTCCGGGAACCAGTAGTCGCCCTTGCGCCAGCCCATGGTGGCGCGCAGCCACGTCTGCAGCGGCCCGGTGAACTGGAAGAAGTCGGTGTACGTGTACGCCAGCACGTACGCCGGCATGGCCAGCGGCAGCAGCAGCGCCCAGCGGAAGGTGGAGCGGCCGGGGAAATCATACATGGTGACGACCCAGGCCGAGGAGACGCCGGCGAACAGCGTCCACGCCGTGACCAGCACCATCAGCGCCAGCGTGTTCAGCACGTAGCCCGGCAGCACCGTGTCGGCCAGATGCGCCCACATGCCGTGGCTGGACGCCAGCGACTGCGAGAACACGGCGGCGATGGGGGCGGCGATGGCGAAGGCGACCAGCAGGGCGAGTACCGTGCCCCAGCCGAAACGGGGCAGGCGCAGGCGGTGCGCGATGCTCCAGGAGCCGTCCCGGTCGTTCCTCGCCACCGACATGCCGCACCACTCCGCTCAGGCTTTCTGCGATTGATTCGCAGTTACCATTCATACGCCATACGGCGGTGCGGTACAAATGTTACGGTCTTGCGTACCCGGCAGGTCAGCCGGGTTCGCGCAGGAAGTAGATGAGGTCGATGGCCGGCGCCTCGCGGCCGAACTGCGACAGCAGGGTGTGCGCCTGACCGCGGTGGTGCGTCTGGTGGTTGAAGACGTGCGCCAGCACGGGGGCGAGCGGCTGCTCGCACGCCTCGCCCTTGATGGTGCGGTAAGCGAAGGTCGCGGCGAGCCGGGCCTCGTCCAGGCCGCCGACGACGCGCAGGATGCGCTCGTCCTCCGCCTCGCGGGCGGCGCGCAGGTCGTCGAAGCGGTCGTGCAGGATCTCGTCCAGGCGCGTGGGCATGGGGCCGGTGCCCTCGATCCGGCCGAACCACAGCCGGTCGCCCACCAGCAGGTGGTTGAGCGTGCCGCGCAGCGAGCCGAAGAAGGCGCCCCGGTCCTCGCGGAACTGCGCGTCCGACAGCTCGGCGACCGCGTCGTACAGGCGCCGGTTGGCCCAGCGGTTGTAGCGGGCGAAGGTGTCGAAGTGCGCTTTCATGCGGGGCCTCAGGGCAGGTACCTGTTCAAGCAGCTGTCAGCGTCGCTGTGGCCCACGACGGCGGGCTCGTTCCTCCACCTCCCGGCCGATCGCGTCCATGAAGGGACCAATTTCGTGCGGTTCGAGGGTGATCACGTCTCCACGCTCGGCGGCATCGAGCCCCTCCTGGAGGGCCGCGCGCAGGCGTTCCAGCTTCGCGGCCTCGTCCATGGCTACACCCCCGCGCGCTTGGCGGACAGGCCGGCGGGGGAGAGCAGGACCTCGCGCTTGCCCTGGTGGTTGGCGGGGCCGACGACGCGTTCTTGCTCCATGCGCTCCACCAGACGGGCGGCGCGGTTGTAGCCGATCTGCAGCTGGCGCTGGATGAAGCTGACCGACACCTTGCCCTCGCGCACCACGAGGTTGACGGCCTGCATGTACAGGTCGTCGCCGCTGGCGCCGCCCGCACCATCGTCGTCCTCGTCGGCGACCGCCTCCTCCTCTTCCTCGGTGATGGCGGTGACGTAGTTGGGGGCACCCTGGGCCTTGACGAACTGGACGATCTCCTCGACCTCCGAGTCCGAGACGAAGGGGCCGTGCACGCGGGTGATGCGGCCGCCGCCCTGCATGTACAGCATGTCGCCCTGGCCCAGCAGCTGCTCCGCCCCGGCTTCGCCCAGGATGGTGCGGCTGTCGATCTTGGAGGTGACCTGGAAGCTGATGCGCGTCGGGAAGTTCGCCTTGATGGTGCCGGTGATGACGTCCACCGACGGGCGCTGGGTGGCCATGATCAGGTGGATGCCGGCGGCGCGCGCCATCTGCGCCAGACGCTGGATCGCCGCCTCGATCTCCTTGCCGGCGACCAGCATCAGGTCGGCCATCTCGTCGACGATCACCACGATATAGGGCAGCGGTACCGGCTCCTGCGGGGTGAGGTCGAGCAGGGTGTCCGGATCGCCCGGAACGGTGCGGCGGGGCAGCTTCTCGCCCGCGGCGATCATCTCCGCCATGCGGGCGTTGTAGCCCTCGATGTTGCGCACGCCCAGGCGCGACATGGACTCGTAGCGGCTCTCCATCTCGCGCACGGCCCAGCGCAGGGCGACCACCGCCTTCTTGGGGTCGGTCACCACCGGGCTCAACAGGTGCGGGATGCCGTCGTAGACCGACAGCTCCAGCATCTTCGGGTCCACCATGATGAAGCGGCAGCGCTCCGGCGGCAGGCGGTAGAGCAGCGACAGGATCATCGTGTTGATCGCCACCGACTTGCCCGAGCCGGTGGTGCCGGCGACCAGCAGGTGCGGCATGCGGGCGAGGTCGGCCACCACCGGTTCCCCGCTGATGTCCTTGCCGAGAGCGATGGCGAGGTTGGCCGACGTGTTGCGGAAGACGTCGGCGTCGAACATCTCGCGCAGGTAGACCATCTCGCGCACGGGGTTCGGCAGCTCGACGCCGATGACGGAGCGGCCGGGCACGATGGCGATGCGGGCGGTGACCACGCTCATGGACCGCGCGATGTCGTCCGTCAGGTTGATGACGGTGGAGGACTTGGTGCCGGGCGCCGGCTCCAGCTCGTAGAGCGTCACCACCGGGCCGGGGCGCACGTCCATGATCTCGCCGCGCACGCGGAAGTTCCGCAGCACGGTTTCCAGCTGGCGGGCGTTGCGGGCCAGCACCGTCTCGTCGTGCTGCTGCGGCGGGCGCGGCGGCGGCGTCTGCAGAAGGTCGGGCGGCGGCAGCAGGTAGGGGCCGCCGGGCTCCGGCTTCTCCACCGGGCCGCTCGGCGCGCTGCTCGGCACGTTGGCGACCGGCAGGTGGATGACGATGGTCGATTGGGGGGTGGATTGCGGCGTGGATTGGGGCGCCGGGGCGGCGGCGGGCACCGCCGGTTCCACCGGGGTGGACAGCGCGGGCGTGTCGGCGACGATGCCGGAGCCGGTTTCCTCCGCCCGCGCCTCGTAGGCCCAGTCGACGCCGGCCAGGAAGGCGAATCCGGCGACCACCGCCAGCGCCTCCTCGCCCAGGCCCGTCGAATAGACGGCACCGGCGCCCGGCGTGCCCGGCAGCACCTCCACCGCCCACAGCGAGCGGCCCTCGGCCATGTGCGGGACGAGATTGAAGGGGCGGCCGTTCAGCGCGCACCACAGATTGAACTCGTCGGCGGTGACGATGCCGGACTGGGTCAGCGGGGCGGCGAGGTGGGGAATGCGCGGCTTCATGCCGGGGCTCCCGAGGTCTGGGTGGCGGCGGGTGCCGGGGCGGTGTCGGTGGAGGTCGAGGCGGCGGCGTCGCCGGCCGGCGGCGCGGCCGTGTCGGCCGGTGCTGCGGCGGGGGCCGCGCCCTCGACGACGCGCGGTTCCGCGTTCGGCGTGGCGGCGGCGGCGCCGGTCAGCTCGTAGGCGGCGACCAGCAGCTTGTCCACCGTGGCGCCGTCGCTGGACAGCGGCAGGACGAGGCGCTCGAACGTGCGGCGGCTGCCGTCGAAGTTGCCGGTGTAGACGCGGGCGACCGGCAGGCGCTCGCGCAGCACGGCCTCGTACTCGGCGGCCAGGATGGCGCGCTGCTCGTCCGGCAGGGCGTCCAGCGTGTGGCCGAGGCGCGAGTGCCCCCACGCCTCCGCCAATGCCTTGCCGTAGTAGGAATAGACGAAGTCGTCATCGCCGATCACTTCGAAGATGACAATATTGTCCTTCCACGGCCGCAGGTCGGCGGGCGCGATGGTGCTGGACACAGGCGGGGTTCCACCGGAACACTTGCCGAGCCAGAAGTCGAGCAGACCGCTCAGGGCAAGCGTGGTCAGCTCGGTTCTTTCCTTCATCATGGGATGTGCGGTTTCGCGACAGGGGCCACAGGGGCTTTCAAGGACGGACCGAACCATACCCGGAACGCCCCGCGCGGTGCAACCGGACCTTACCCCAAAGGGGTGGGACATCGCGCGTGCGCGCCCACCCGTGTCGGAAATGCCGCGGCGGTCAGGGGGAGTCAGGCCGCCCGCGGGCGGACCTCGTCGTCCAGGCGATGGCCGATCTGCCGGCGCGCCATGTCGAGGTCATAGCGGCTCTGCAGGTTCATCCAGGACTGCGCGTCGGTGCCGAAGTAGCGGGCCAGCCGCAGCGCCGTTTCCGCGCTGATGGCGCGGCGGCCGGCCAGGATCTCGGTGACCCGGTTGGGCGGCACGCCGATGTCCTTGGCCAGGCGGTAGGCCGTGATGCCCTGCGGCTCCAGCCATTCCGCCCGCAGGATCTCGCCGGGATGGATCGGCACCAGCGCCTCACCCACCGGGTCGATCGCGCCGCCGAGATCGACGCGGCCGGATTCGACATCTTCGATGCGGATGGCCATGGCCGTCATGGATAGCAGCCCCGTAGGTTGGGTTGAGCGCAGCGAAAACCCAACGTTCCCGCGGAGGAAAGGGCGTTGGGTTTTCGCTGGCGCTCAACCCAACCTACGCCTCTCGCCCTTTCAGATCCATCACCCCGGACAGGTCACGCCCGTGCCGCCCAGGCCGCAGTAGCCGCCGGGGTTCTTGGCGAGGTACTGCTGGTGGTAGTCCTCGGCGTAGTAGAAGGGCGGCGCCTCGCGGATCTCGCTGGTGACGGGGCCGTAGCCCCGGCGGGCCAGTGCTTCGGCGTAGGCGTCGCGCGAGGCCTCGGCGGCGGTGCGCTGGGCGTCGGTGTGGAGGTAGACGGCGGAGCGGTACTGCGTGCCGACGTCGTTGCCCTGGCGCATGCCCTGCGTCGGGTCGTGGCTTTCCCAGAAGACCTTCATCAGATCCTCGAACCGCACCTTGGCGGGGTCGTAGACGACGCGCACCACCTCGGTATGGCCGGTCCGGCCGGAGCAGACCTCCTCGTACGTCGGGTTGGGCGTGACGCCGCCCTGATAGCCGACGGCCGTCACCCACACGCCCGGCACCTGCCAGAACTTGCGCTCCGCCCCCCAGAAGCAGCCGAGGCCGACGTCGACGACCTCCAGCCCGGCCGGGTAGGGCGGCTTCAGCGGGTTGCCGTTGACGTAATGGCGCTCCGGCACCGGCATCGGGCTGGCGCGGCCGGGCAGCGCCTCGTCGGCGGTCGGCAGGGTGAGGGGCTTGCGCAGGAAATGGCCGAGCATGGCGCGGCGTCCTCTGGATGGTGTGTTAGGGCGGATGGCCTGTGAGGAAAGGCAAGTGGGGGCCGGACGGCATGGCGGCAAGCCCACCTTCGCCCCACCTTGGCGGGAACCCGCGCCTGCGCCACATGGTTCGGGGAGGCACCCCATGGGAAGGAGGCCGGACGCTGAGGCCACTGCTGCACCCGCATCCCGTCAACCCGCCGACCGGGGATCCCGGCGTGCTCGTCGAGTTCCTGTTCGAGCGGCGCGCCCTGCTGCTCGACATCGGCGACCTGACGGGGTTGGCGCAGCGGCGGATGCTGCGCGTCAGCCACGCCTTCGTCAGCCACGCCCACATGGACCATTTCGCCGGATTCGAGCGGCTGCTGCGCACCTGCTTCGGGCGGCCGGCGCCGCTGCACCTGTTCGGGCCGGAGGGCTTCATCGACCGGGTGGCGGCCAAGCTGGGCGGCTACACCTGGAACCTGGCGCCGGGCTACGCCAACGACTTCGTCGTCACCGCCACCGCGCTGTCCGCCGACGGCACGGCGCGGCGCGCCGCCTTCCACAGCCGCCGCGCCTTCGCGCGGGAGGGGGAGGAGACGGTCGCCGTGCCGGACGGCGTGCTGCTGGAGGAGGCCGGCGTGCGGGTGCGCGCCGCCGTGCTGGACCACGGCGACATCCCCTGCCTCGCCTTCGCGGTGGAGGAGCCGGCGCACGTCAACGTCTGGAAGCCGCGGCTGGAGGAACTGGGCCTGACCACCGGCCCCTGGCTGCGCGACCTGAAGGCGGTGGTGCTGCGCGGCGATCCGGACGACACGCCCATGACCGCCGCCGTGCCGGGCGGCGGGACGCGGGTGCTGCCGCTGGGCGTGTTGCGTGGCGCGGCGCTGTCCGTCGTGCCGGGGCAGCGCATCGCCTATGTGGTGGACGCCGCCTTCACCCCCGGCAACGCGGAGCGCATCGTCGAACTGGCGCGCGGGGCGGACGTGCTGTTCATCGAGACGCCGTTCCTGGACGCCGACGCCAGCATCGCCGGGGCGCGCAACCACCTGACGGCGGGGCAGGCCGGACGGCTGGCGGCCGCGGCCGGGGTGGGGCGGATCGTGCCCTTCCACTACTCGCCCCGCTACGCCGGGCGGGAGGAGGAGCTGGCGCGCGAGGCGCAAGCCGCGTTCCGTACCGCTTCCGTCAGAGTTGGCGATCCCGGCCGCGCTCCCGATTGTTAAGGTCGGGGATGCCAACGGAACGGGAGGCCGCCATGGCCATCAACGAAGCCGCCTACCAGCGGCTGGAAGCGCACGGACGCCGCGACGGCCGCATCACGGTCGAGGATATGGGCCGCGAGATGCCCATCGAGGACATGGACCCCGTGGAGATCGCCGAGGTGGTCGACCGGCTGGAGCGCGCGGGCATCGACGTGGACGTTGAC
>NZ_DASPMG010000175.1:0-47292 GCF_035627195.1 Azospirillum sp. | reverse complement strand
CTGCTGACCCGCTACGATCCGGAGCGCGTCGAGAAGGGCGAGATGCTGCGGGTGGACGACGTGCTGGAGATCCTGGCGATCCCGCTGCTCGGCGTGATCCCGGAGAGCCAGGCGGTGCTGCGCGCCTCCAACATCGGCATGCCGGTCATCCTGGACGAGGCGTCGAACGCCGGCCAAGCCTACCTGGACGCGGTCGGCCGCTTCCTGGGCGAGGACGTCGAGCACCGCTTCATCACCGTGCCGAAGAAGGGCCTGTTCAGCCGCCTCCTGCGGAGGTCGGCATGAGCATCTTCAGCTTCTTCCGTTCCGCGCCGAAGCCCTCCGCGGTCCAGGCGAAGGAGCGTCTGCAGATCGTCATGGCGCACGAGCGCGTCGGGCGCTCGGGCCCGGACTACCTGCCGATGCTCCAGCAGGAACTGCTGGCGGTGATCGCCAAGTACGTCGACATCGACGACAACAAGGTCGAGGTAAAGCTCGACCGTGGCGGCGACTGCTCGACGCTGGAGGTCAACATCGAGCTGCCGAGCCGCGACCAGATCAAGCCACCCAAGGCCGACGCTAAGGCCGCCGAGGCGAAGCCCGGCACCGGGAACGGCAAGCCCGATCCGGCCAAGCCGGCCAACGCCCCCTCGGCCGGCTCGGTGCTCACCAACGGCGGAGTGTCGAAGCGGCACTAATGATGGAGTGTTTTAAGTTGGGCGGCCACATTGGCGGCCCAACGTACGCCCGTATTTCAGTTGTCTGTTGCGGTTGGCAACGATAGATATTTTCGTGGAATATGTCTGAAAACAAAAAAGGCCGAGATCATTATGTTCCTAAAGTCTTGCTTCGCGGCTTTTGCGATGGCAAGCGCGAGATTGTGAGCATATTTGATAAGAAGTTAGGAAGGTCATTTAAATCTAATATTGCCAACGTTGCGGCGGAGCGAGGTTTTTATTCGGGTTTGGTTGGCGGAAGCGGCGCTGAAATTGATATAGAGGGGATTCTTGGTCGGTGTGAGCATGAATTCCGTGGGTGTTTGGATAAGATCCGCGAAGAAAGTTCGCTTGCTGTATTGGGCGAGAGAGAAAAGGCCGTAGTAAGTCTGTTTGTTGCTTTGCAGATGTTGCGCACTCCTCATGCGCGAGAGCAATTACTGCATGTCAATAGTTTGCTTTCGCAGAAGCTCAAAGAAATGGGGGTGGAAGATCCTGTACGTGAAGTGGAGGGATTCGAGGAGATAGATCAGGCGCGCGCGGCAAAGATTGCTAATATAATGCTGCTTCACCCAACTGAGTTTGCTAATATTATTTCAGGAAAAGCGTGGTTTTTGATGCGGGCGGCATCTGGTTGTCATTTTTACATTGGAGACAATCCGGTTGCGCGGCAAAATGTATGGAATGAAAACTCGCTTCGTGGAACATTGGGCTTGAGGAGCCAAGGGATTGAGGTCTATCTACCGATTACCGCGTCTTTGACTCTGTGTATGTTTTGCGAAAAGATGTATTCTGAACTTGTTGATCTGTATGAATCGGCAACCAGGGTTGTTCGAAACTATCAAGCAGCCTCTGTACTTGGAGTGCGGCCTCCGCCTCTCGAAGATGCTATCAGAGCTCGTCGTGCGGAGGAGCTAGCAAAGTCCATTAAGCCTACCATAGTGGCGATTGAAACTGGATGCGCAGTGGAGGCTTCCAAAGATAATGTCGAAAACTTGAATTCGCTCCAAGTAATTTACGCAGAGCGTTACGTGATGGCGTCCCGGTCGGATTCCGAGCTTGCGGACAATATGGTAAAGTCTGACAGCACATTACGATATGGCCCGAGAATGCAGTCGGCCTGACTTGCTTAGATGGTTCTTCCCTCCCGCAGCACGGCCTTGGCGAGATGGCCATCCTGGTGGCGGTCCGGGTCGCGCAGCGCGTCCTCCGGGAAGGGCAGGGCGTGCACAAGGATGCCGTCGGGCTCCATGAACGTGCGGTAGGCGGCGTCGAACACGCCGTCCACTTCCCGCCAGTAGTCGTCCACCCGGTCCAGCACGACGGCCGCGTCGAGGTCGCTGTCGGGCCGGTGGTCGCTCCGCGCGCGTGAGCCATAGACGTAAACGGCGCGCAGGCGTGGCCCGTAGCGCTCCTCCAGGTGGCGGCGGAACGCGGCGGCGGTCGAGCGGGTGCGGCTGTCGAGAGCGGCCATGCCTAAAATGTATCTCCAGCGCTTCCACTTTTCCATCCGTCCGGCCGCACGCGTCCCCGCCCCCGCCCCCGCTCCCCTTCCGTCCGGGTTTACGGCCGCGCCGAGTGGTGCTTAGCTGTGGGAACGGGGTGAGGAGGGGGAGAAGGCCGATGTTCCTCGATTGCGCGCAGCTCATCGCCGGCAACGAGCCGCGCCTGTCCAACGGGATGGCGGTTACCGACGTCGACGGCGACGGCGCCTTCGAGATCGTCGTAACCGGCTACGGCACCAACAACCTCGTCCTCAAATGGGACGGCAAGCAACTGCGCGACGTCGCCGACCCCGTGCTGGCCGACGCTTCGCGCATGGCGCTCGCCGTGGCCGCCGCCGACGTGGACGGCGACGGGCGGGAGGAGATCTACGTCGTCAACACCGACTGCGGCAACGAGTCCGACGAGACCTGCGACCGGCTGTTCGCCGGCTTCGGCAACCGCTGGATGGATCTGCTGAGCCAGTCGGAGAACGCCGCCGTCGCCAACCGGCTGCCCGGCCGCTCGGTCGCCGTGCTCGACCGCGCGGGGCGCGGCCGCTACGGCTTCCTGCTGGCCAGCGACGGGGCGCCGTTTCGCCTGTACGAGTTGGGCCGGCGCGGCCGGCTGGTGGATGCCGCCGAGGAGGCGGGGCTCGACCTGATCGGGTCGGGGCGCGGGCTGGTCTGCCTGCCGCTGCTGTCGGACCGCATGGACGTCTTCGCCGCCAACGAGGGCGGGCCGAACTTCCTGTTCCGCAACTTGGGCGACGGCACCTTCGAGGAGATCGCCGAGGAGCGCGGCGTCACCGATTCGCGATTCGCCGGGCGCGGCGTGGCGGCGCTGGACGCCGATGGCGACGGGCGCATGGACCTGGCGGTCGGGCATTGGGACGGGCCGCAGCGGCTGTACCTGCAGCGCTCCGGCGGCGGCTTCGTGGACGTGGCCGACGCCGAGATGTCGATGCCCGCCCGCGTCTCGTCGGTGATCGCCGCCGATTTCGACAACGACGGCCACGAGGAGCTGTTCTTCAACGTCTGCGGCGGGCCGAACCGCCTGTTCGCGTGGCGGCACGGGCAATGGACCGAAATCGACCTGGGCGACGCCACCGAGGAGCGGGGCTTCGGCACCGGCGCCGTGGTCGCCGACATCGACGGCGACGGCCGGCTGGAGCTGTTGATCGCGCACGGCGACGTGGCCGAGCAGCCGCTGACGCTCTATCGCACGGCGCCGAACGATAATGCATGGTTGCGCGTCCAGCCGCTCACGCCCTACGGCGCGCCGGCGCGCGGCGCGCTGGTCACCTGCATCGCCGACGGGCGGCGGCAGACCCGCGCGGTGTGCGCCGGCTCCGGCTATCTCTGCCAGATGGAGCCGGTGGCGCATTTCGGCCTGGGCGACGCCCGCGCGGTGGAGCGGGTCGAGGTCCGCTGGCCGGATGGCATGGAGGCGATCATCGAGGCGCCGCCCCTCGGGCGTGTGCTGACCGTGCCGCACCCGCCCGAGTGACCGGCGATGAATGACAGGCGATACTTCGATAGCGATATTTCAGGGCGGCAATAAACTTTAACCTTTCCGCAAACGGTTGTGCCCATTAAAGTCAAACGTCCCACCGTATTTCGGACGAATGCGGCGGGAGGGAGATGAAAGCGCCGTAACAATGAGCCCTGCGGCATCGCGCGCCGGGCCGCTTGAGGCATCCGTATGGCACGACGTGACGTTCCCCTGACCGGGGTGGAACGGTTCTTCGACGCTGGCGAGGTGATCGTCAGCAAGACCGATCTGAAGGGTCGCATCACCTACGCGAACCGCGTGTTCCAGCGCATCGCCGGCTATAGCGAGGACGAGCTGCTCGGCGCGCCGCATTCGATCGTGCGCCATCCGGACATGCCGCGCTGCGTCTTCAAGCTGCTGTGGGACACGCTGGCGGCGGAGAAGGAGATCTTCGCCTACGTCGTCAACCGCGCGCGCAACGGCGATCACTATTGGGTGTTCGCCCACGTCACGCCCAGCTACGACGACCAGGGCCGGGTGGTCGCCTACCACTCCAGCCGCCGGGTGCCCGAGCGTTCGGCCATCGACAAGGTGGCGCCGCTCTACCGCACGCTGCTCGACATCGAAGAGAGCCATGCCGACCGCAAGCAGGGCATGGAGGCCGCGTTCAACACCGTGGTGAAGCTGCTGACCGAGAAGGGGATCGGCTATGACGAATTCGTCTTCTCTCTCTAAGGCTTCGGCGCTGGCGGCGCTGGCAGCACTTCTGCAGGTGCTGAACCTCGCGGCGGACGGGCTGGGCGTCGGCGGCACGTTCGCGCGCATCGGCTTCAGCGCGGCGGCCTTCGGCGCGCTCATCGCGGCGGTGCTGTGCCTGCGCAGCGCCGCGCGCGCGGTGGCCGAGGCGACCGAGGTGTGCCGGCAGGTGGGGCGCGGCAACTTCGAGGCGCGCGTCGTCCGCGTCACCGAGAAGGGCGACCTGGGCGAGCTGTTCTACGGCCTGAACGACATGATCGACCGCACCGACGCCTTCGTGCGCGAGGCGGCGGCGTCGATGGCCTACGTCTCGTCCAACAAGTATTTCCGCCGCATCGTGCTGAAGGGCATGGACGGCAGCTTCCTGCACGCCAGCAGCACCATCAACGCCGCCACCGACGCCATGGCGCAGAGGGTGAAGGGCTTCGCCGGCGTGACCGAGCGGTTCGAGGGGCAGATCCGGCAGGTCTGTTCCGAGGTGGCGGGTGCCGCGCACCACCTGGAGATGAGCGCGCGGTCCATGGAGACCGACGCGCAGACGGCGACCGGCAAGGCCTCGTCGGTGGCGAGTGCCGCGGCGCAGACCGGTTCCAGCGTCGGCAGCGTGGCGGCGGCGACCGAGGAGCTGTCGGCCTCCATCGGCGAGATCGCGCGGCAGGTGGAGGAGGTGGCCTCCGTCGCCTCCGACGCGGCGGGCGAGGCGGAGCGCACCAACGCGCTGGTCGGCGACCTGTCGGGTGCCGCGCGGACGGTGGGCGATGTCATCACGCTGATCAACGACATCGCGTCGCAGACCAACCTGCTGGCGCTGAACGCCACCATCGAGGCGGCGCGGGCGGGGGAGGCCGGCAAGGGCTTCGCCGTCGTGGCGCAGGAGGTCAAGCGTTTGGCCGATCAGACGGCCAAGGCGACGGGCGAGATCAGCCAGCAGATCGCCGGCATCCAGTCCTCGACCGAGCAGGCGGTGGGCGCCATCGTCGGCATCGCCCGGACCATCCACAACATCAACGACATCGCCGGCGGCATCGCCTCGGCCATCGAGCAGCAGGGCGGCGCCATCCGCGAGATCGTGCAGAACATGGACCAGGCGGCGGCCGGCACGCGCGCCGTGTCCGACGACATCCGCGAGGTCACCACCGCCGCGGAGCGCACCTGCGGCACCGCGCACGAAGTGTTCGCCGCCTCCGAACAGATGGCCGTGCAGGCCGACCGGCTGGCGCACGAAGTGCAGGTGTTCCTGGACGAGATCCACAAGGTCGCCTGACGCCCGGGACCTCTTCGGAAAACGAAACGGGCCGCTCCCCGAAGGGGGCGGCCCGTTCGCTTTGGCATGGGCGCCCGGTCTTTAGCCGCGCGTGCCGGTGGGCGTCGACTGCTGGCCGCCGGTGGAGGCGGTGTCCGCGGCCGGCGTCTGCGGCAGGCTGACGCTCTTGTGAGTCGTCGTGCATTCGGCGCTGGCGATCCCTGCCGTCAGGAGGGCGGCAAGGCCGAACGCGGCGGCGACGACCGGATTGGCTCCATGAGACATTGGATCACCTCCTTTCTGTTGTTCGCTGCGGAAACCAATGGTGGCATGCCACGTCCGCCCTGCCCATTGCTCAGAAGGTATAGCCGGCGCCCCGCGGCGCGCGCGGCGCGCATGCCTGTGCACTGGGCGTTTGCCCATCCATTGGGGCGTTGCCGCAAAAATGGGCAGTGTTTCTGACATTCTTGCGCGATGCCGGAACATTCTTGCAGGAATGTGCGACAATATGACTGAATCCGGCGTCACGTTCCCGTTGTGATCGCGCGTTCACGTTCGCTGTGATGTTGCATTGCACCAGCTGCCAAATATTTCAGCATTGTCACAGGAAGGTAGTCGTAATTTTTATGTGGTTATTGGCGCCGCTCGGTTGCCAAACACCCGTTTTTCAAGGCCTCCAGCCGATCGTGAAAACTTGATAAATGTTGGCACGAGAATTGATTCATGTCTCACCAAAGGATTGGGTGACGGAGAGGCATGGCCATGAGTGTAGGCAGCAACCAGCTTTTCGACCTGTCGCGCGAGGTGCTCGACGTCGCCTCCCGCAAGGTTTCCCTGATCGAGGACATCACCCGCCGCACCAAGATGCTGGCCATGAACGCCTTGATCGAGGCGGCGCGGGCCGGTGACGCCGGGCGGGGCTTCGCCGTGGTGGCCAACGAGGTGTCGGAGATCTCCAAGCAGGTCAACACCATCACCCGCGACCTGCGCAGCGAGATCACCAGCCGCGTCGACCACCTGACCTCCGCCGGCAGCGAGATGGTGCGCGAGATGCGCGGCAAGCGCCTCGCCGACCTGGCGCTCAACATGATCGAGATCATCGACCGCAACCTGTACGAACGGTCCTGCGACGTGCGCTGGTGGGCGACCGACAGCGCGGTCGTGGAGTGCGCCGTCGATCCGACGGCGGCCAATTGCGAGCACGCCTCCCAGCGCCTGGGCGTGATCCTGGAATCCTACACCGTCTACCTCGACCTCTGGATCGCCGACCTCAAGGGCAACGTCATCGCCACCGGCCGGCCGAAGTTCTATCCCGGCGCGGTCGGCGCCAACGTGGCCGACGAGCAGTGGTTCCGCCAGGGCCTCGCCACCCGGCACGGCGGCGAGTTCACCGTGGCCGACGTCGGCCGCAACCGCCGGCTCGACGACCGCACGGTGGCGACCTACGCCACCGCCATCCGCAAGGGCGGGACCGCCGACGGCGATCCCATCGGCGTGCTCGGCATCTTCTTCGACTGGGAGCCGCAGGCCCGCGCCGTGGTGGAAGGCGTGCGGCTGGAGGATGGTGAGCGCCAGCACACGCGCTGCCTGCTCCTGGACGCGCGGCACCGGGTCATCGCCTCCTCCGACGGGCGGGGCATCCTGACGGAGACGGTCCCGCTGCGCACCGACGGCCGCACCATGGGCTATTACGCGCAGGGTGACGGCCGCACGGTCGGCTTCTCGCTGACGCCGGGCTACGAGACGTACCGCGGGTTGGGCTGGTACGGCGTCATCGTGCAGGGGCCTTGACCGGAAGGTCCATCGCCTGAAGACCATGGCCCGCGTGCGTTGACCGGCGGCGGGGGGCGGCTATGCTGGACGGGTGCGCGGCGCCTCCCCGCGCGTCCCGTCCCGCAGGCCCATCATGTCCGTGTCCCGCCGCCGTCTCGTCATTCGCCGTGAGAGCTTCCCGATCCGCGGCGCTTTCCGCATCTCGCGCGGCGCCAAGACGGCCGCCGAGGTGGTGGTCGCCGAGGTGCAGGACGGCGACCGGCGCGGGCGCGGCGAGTGCGTTCCCTACGCCCGCTACGGCGAGAGCGTCGACGGCGTCGCCGCGGCGCTGGAGGTGATGGCCGACGCGGTGGCCGCCGGCCTCGGCCGTGACGAGCTGCAGCGGACCATGCCGGCCGGTGCGGCACGCAACGCGCTGGACTGCGCGCTGTGGGATCTGGAGGCCAAGGGTGCCGGTGTCCCCGCATGGCGCCTCGCCGGGCTGACGCAGGCGCCGGGGCCGCTCACCACCTGCTACACGCTCAGCGTCGACGAGCCGGCGGCCATGGCCGCGGCGGCACGGGACGTGGTGGCGCGCCACCCGTTGCTTAAGATGAAGCTGACCGGCGAGGGCGACCTGGAGCGTGTGCGCGCCGTGCGCGCGGCGGCTCCGGCGGCGCGATTGGTGGTCGACGCCAACGAGGGCTGGACGCTTGGCCACCTCGACCGCTTCGCGCCTGAGTTCGCGGCACTGGGCGTCGAGTTGATCGAGCAGCCGCTGCCGGCGGGCCAGGACGAGGCGCTGCGCGGCGTGCGGTGCCCGGTGCCGCTCGGCGCCGACGAGTCCTTCCACGGGCTGGACAGCCTGGAGCGGCTGAAGGGCCTCTACCAAGTCGTCAACGTCAAGTTGGACAAGACCGGCGGGCTGACCGAGGCGCTGGCCGTCAAGGCAGCGGCCGAGGCGGCGGGGTTCGGCCTGATGGTCGGCTGCATGGTGGCGACGTCGCTGGCGATGGCGCCGGCGGTCCTGCTGGCGCAGGGGGTATCCTTCGTCGATCTGGACGGGCCGCTTCTGCTGGCCGAAGATCGCGTGCCGGGGCTGCGCTACGACGGCGCGCTCGTCCATCCGCCGGAACCGGACCTATGGGGGTAGCCGCCATGGAAAACCTGCTGCGCCACATTCCGAAGGACGTTCCCGACGAGCTGATCTTCACGCTGGCCGAGAGCGACACCGTGCGCATCGAACGCATCGTCTCCTCCGGCCAGTCCTCGCCCGAGGGGTTCTGGTACGACCAGGAGTGGGACGAGTTCGTGCTGGTCGTCCAGGGTGCCGCCGGCCTGGAGATCGACGGCGAGCCGGAGCGGACGCTGAAGCACGGTGACTGGCTGGTCATCCCCTCGCACGTCCGTCACCGCGTCACCTGGACCCAGGCCGACCCGCCCACCGTGTGGCTGGCCGTGCACCACCGGCCGAAGGTGGGGGCCTGACCCGCGCGTCCGGCGCTTGCCGCGCCGGGAATATCAGGTCAAGCTCACGTTCCCGCGTTTCCGCCGGATCCGCCCCAACGGAGTCCTCATGTCCGTCCGCACCCTTGCCGCCGCGCTGTTCGCCGCCCTTTCGTTCAGCCTGTCGGCGCAGGCCGGCCCGCTGCCGGACGGCTTCGTCCACCTGCGCGCCGTGGACCCGACCATCGTGCAGGAGATGCGCTACTACGGGCCGCACAACTTCATCGGCAGGCCGATCGACGGCTACCATGCCCCGGAGTGCATCCTCACCCGCCCGGCGGCCGAGGCGCTGGCCAAGGTCAACGCCGAGCTGACGGCGTCCGGCCTGCGGCTCAAGGTGTTCGACTGCTACCGCCCGCAGATGTCGGTGGACCACTTCGTGCGCTGGAGCAAGGAGGTGGCCGACCAGACGATGAAGACCGCCTTCTACCCGGAGGTGAACAAGGCAGACTTCTTCAAGCTGGGCTACGTGGCGGAGAAGTCCGGCCATTCGCGCGGCAGCACGGTGGACGTCACCGTCATCCCCGCCGACGCCCGCGCGCCGGAGATCTACATCGAGGGCAGGACGGCGCTGGCCGACTGCCGCGCGCCCTACACCCAGCGGTTCCGCGACAACGGGCTGGACTTCGGCACCGACTACGACTGCTTCGACCCCAAGTCGCACCCGGACAGCGCGGCCGTCAGCCTCGTCGCCCGCCACAACCGCGCCATGCTGGCCGAGCTGATGGGCAAGCACGGCTTCAAGCCGCTGCCGGAGGAGTGGTGGCACTTCACCCTGCGCGACGAGCCGTTCCCGCAGACCTTCTTCAACTTCCCCGTCGTGGCGCCGCAGGGCGCCCCGGCACCCTGAGGTCACATGACGCTGCTGCCCTACGGACGCAACGCGCCGCTGCTGGCGCTGGCCCAAGCGTTGTACTCCACGTCGCTGATGATCACGGTCACGCTGGCCGGCCTCGTGGGGGCGCAGCTGGCGCCGTCGCCGGCGCTGTCCACGCTGCCGCTGGCGCTGATGATGATCGGCAACATCGCCGTCGCCGGGCCGGTGTCGCTGCTGATGCAGCGCTTCGGCCGGCGCGCCGGCTTCACGCTGGGCGGCGGGGCGGCGGCGCTGGGCGGCATCGTCTGCGCCTACGCCGTGGTGTGGGGCAGCTTCGCGCTGTTCTGCGCCGGTACGGCGCTGGTCGGCGTGTTTCAGGCGGCGTCCATGTACTTCCGGCTGGCGGCGGCCGATGGCGTGGCGCCGGAGCGGCGCGGCGGGGCGGTGTCGATGGTGCTGACCGGCGGCATCCTGGCGGCGCTGATCGCGCCGACGCTGACGCTGTGGACCAAGGACTGGTGGGCGCCGATCCCCTTCGCTGGGTCCTTCCTGGCGCTGTCCGTCCTCGGCCTCGCCACGCTGGTGCCGGTGGCGGTGCTGGCCGAGCATCGCGGCCCCGGTGGCGGGACGGGCGGCGGTGGGCGGCCGATGGGGGTGATCGTCCGCCAGCCGATCTTCATCGCCGCGGCGGCCAACGTGGCGGTGGGGCAGGGCGTCATGATCCTGGTCATGCACGCGACACCGCTGGCCATGGTCGGCTGCGGACTCACCGTCGGCGACGCGGCGGGCGTCATCCAGTGGCACGTGCTGGGCATGTACGTGCCCTCCTTCCTGACCGGGCGGATCATCAACCGGACCGGCGCCGCGCCGGTGGCGGCGCTGGGGGCGGCCGTGCTGGCGGCGAGCGCCACGGTGTCCGCCTGGGACCAGTCGCTGCCGTTCTTCCAGGCCGGGCTGGTGCTGCTGGGCATCGGGTGGAACTTCATGTACGTCGCCGGCACCACCATGCTGACGCAGTCCCACACCGCCGAGGAGCGCGGGCGCGTCCAGGGCATGGCGGAGATGGCGGTGGCGGCCACCGGGGCGGTCGCCAGCTTCGCGTCCGGCGGGCTGATCAGCCAGATCGGCTGGACCGCCGTCAACGTCGGCATGGTGCCGCTGCTGGCGCTTGCCATCGCCGCCACGCTCTGGCACCTCACGCAAAGCGCGCGGCTGAAGGCGGCCTGACCTACGCCAGCGTTTCCTAGGCCAGCGTTTCCTAGGCCAGCGTCTCCTAGGCCAGCGTCGCCTCGGCCCGCATCGCCAGCTCGCCGGCCGGGCCGGTGACCCACAGGTCGACGCGGTCGCCGTCCGGATGGCCGTTCAGCGTGAAGGGCGCGGTGTCGAACACCGGCGCCATGGCGCGGTACCAGAAGCCGACGATCGCGGCGTCCGGCCGCGCCCGGCGCACGAGGTCGAGCAGCAGCGTCGCCATCAGCGGCCCGTGCACCAGCAGGCCGGGATACCCCTCCTCCTCGGCCGCGTAGGGGCGGTCGTAGTGGATGCGGTGGCCGTTGAAGGTCAGCGCCGAATAGCGGAACAGCATCACCGGGCTGGGGTGCACGGTGCGCGTCCACGCGGCGTCCGTGGGCGCCGGCTCCAGTGTCGGGGCCGGCGCGCCGGGCTCGTCATGGTCGCGGTAGACGATGTCGTGCTCCTCCACCAGCGCCGTGCCGCCCCGCACAGCACCGATGGTGTGGCGGACCTGGACGAAGACCAGCTCGCCCGTGCGGCCCTGCTTGACGCGCACGTCGGCCACCTCCGACAGGCGTTCGGCGGTGTCGCCGACGCGCAGCGGGGCCAGGAAGGTCAGGCGCCCGCCGGCCCACATCCGCCGCGGCAACTGCACCGGCGGCAGGAAGCCGCCGCGCAGCGGGTGCCCGTCCGGCCCCAGCCGGGTGAGCGGCGTGGCGTCCAGGAAGTACAGCCAGTGGCCGCCCGGCGGCACGGCGTCGCCCATGACGGGCGGCGCCTCGTCGCCCAGCGTGGCGGCGAGCGCGGCGAGCGGCCACGGCACCAGGATGTCCGTTCGCCGCTCGCTGCGGCCGATCCAGGCGCGGAGGGAGTCGGCGTTCGCCACGGCTCAGCGCGCCGTGGGCGAGACGTCGCCCGAGGAGACGGAGGCCGGGACGTACGGCTCGGTCTCCAGGCCGTTGACCTTGGCGGCCATGATGAAGTCGTTCTCGTGCAGGCCGTTGATCTTGTGCGTCCAGAACTTCACGGTGCAGTAGCCCCAGCCGTGGATGATCTCGGCGTGGTGGCCTTCCTCCTCGCACAGGTTGCCGACACGCACGGCGAAGGCCTGCGCCTGCCGGAAGTCGCCGAACTTGAAGGTGCGCACGAGGTGGTCGGGGTTCTCGGCGAGGCTCCAGCCCGGCACCTGCACGAGGTATTCCTGCGCCATGGCGCGCTCCATCGGCGGGATGCCGCCGCGGCACGGCTCGCACTTGCCGCTGGCGAGGTCGCACGCGGGGCCGCCCTGCTCGGGTTCGCCGGTCATCGCTTCTCTCCCGGATTGGTCTTGTGGGTTCTGCAAGAATGCTAGGGGGCGCGGGGCGGTTCGGCAACCCGCCCCATCGGTCGGGTCGGCCCGGCAAATGTAGCCGGATGCAACGCCATGCAACACCCCGGAGGGGAGTGTTTCATTCCGCCTCCCGAGGCCGACGCCCGGCCTGTGCTCGGAAAGGCTGCGTTGAGGACGAACGTTGACTGCCACGTTGCCATCCATCATCGCCTCGTTTACCTTGCGGCGAAATCAAGTAGCTGTGTAGCGACAGGCCGGATTTTTCCTGCACTCTCTAGACGGCAGTGGAAGAACCAGGGTTCTGCTGGAGAAAAAAGTGCATATCAGCAAGGTTACTGGACCGTTTTCTCCGGTCGAGCATAGTGATTACAGGCGGGATATCGATGGCCTGAGGGCGGTCGCGGTTCTGTCTGTTGTGGCGTTTCATGCGTCACCACTGAATTTTCGCGGAGGTTTCGTTGGCGTCGACATATTTTTCGTCATTTCCGGATTTCTGATATCGTCCATCATCATGAATGGGCTGCTTCGGGGCAGCTTCAGCTTCGCCGATTTTTACGCGCGCCGGATCAAAAGGATATTCCCCGCCCTCATCGTCGTCGTCGCCGGTACGTATGCCCTGGGATATTTTATCTTCCTCCCGGACGATTACAGGAATTTCGGCAAGCACATCGTTTCCGGCGCTGCATTCATCTCGAACATCACGCTGTGGAGCGAGGCCGGGTATTTCGACCGCGCGGCGGAAACGAAGCCGCTTCTGCATCTCTGGTCGCTTGGCGTTGAAGAACAGTTCTACATCCTGTTCCCGGCCCTTCTTTATGTTTTTCACAGGCTGAAGGTCGGGCTGATCTGGCCGATTACGCTTGGCCTGATCGCGTCGTTCGCGGTTAACATCGGGACGGTGCATTCGAGCCCGGCGGCCGCCTTCTTCTCGCCCGCGTCCCGCTTTTGGGAGTTGCTGGTCGGTGGGCTGCTCGCCTATCTGACCGTGCACCGGGCCGAGGTCCTTCCGCAGCGCGCGATGGTGCGCAACACCCTGTCGTTCATCGGCCTGGCGCTGCTCCTGGCCGCCATGGTCCTGACGGACAAGAGCAAGGCGTTTCCCGGCTGGTGGGCGGTGATGCCCACCACGGGCGCGGCCCTGATGATCGCCGCGGGGCCTCAGGCCTGGGCAAACCGCTGGATTCTCGGGAACCGGCTGGCGGTGTGGATCGGCCTGATCAGCTATCCGCTGTATCTCTGGCACTGGCCGCTGCTGTCGCTGGCGTCCATCGACGCGATCGGGGAGCCGCCGACGCGGCTGGTCCGATTCGGGGCGGTGGGCGCCTCCATCCTGCTTGCCTGGCTGACCTACCGGTTCGTCGAGATTCCCATCCGCTTCACCCCCCACCGCAGCGCCTGGAAGGTGGCCGCGCTGTGCGCGACCATGGCGTCCGTGGGGGCCGTCGGCTTCGTGACCTACCGCTCGGACGGGCTCAGCTTCCGGTACCCGACGCTGATCGCCGACCTCATCACCGGAAATTTCAACCGCTGGCCGACGATCCCGCTCACCGAAAAGTGCTTCCTCAACCCCGATGAAGGCGACTCGCGGTTCGGCGCCTGCACCGAGCCGGGCAAGCAGCCCCTGATGTACATCTGGGGCGATTCGCATTCCGGCATGCTGGCCAACGGCCTGATGCTGTACCGGCAGCAGCATGAGATCGGCCACAGGGTCGCCGTCTACACCGCAAGCGCGTGCCCTCCCTTGCTGGACTACGACCAGAACAGCAGACCCCTGTGCCGGTCCGTCAACGACGCCAACTTCCGCCGGATCAAGGAGTTGCGCCCCGACGTCCTGGTCATGAGCGCCTTCTGGATGCCGGACAACCTGACGCCGCTCGGAGACACGCTGGAGCGGCTGAAGGCCATCGGCGTGAAGCGCATCATCGTCGTCGGGTCGCCGCCGGCCTGGAAGGACGACCTGCCGAAGGTGCTGTTCGCCTATTACAGGCAGGGAGGCGGGAAGCAGATGCCGCCCGCGCGGATGATGTTCGGGCTGCACGAAGACAGGCTGGACTTCGACCGTCTGGTCCGCTCGGTCGCGGAACGGCACGGCGTCACCTACATGTCGGCGATGGACATGCTGTGCACCGAAGAGGGCTGCCTGACCCGGTACGCGGACAAGGCGTCCGCGCTGACGGGCTTCGATACGGTCCATCTTTCCCTGCCGGCCGCCGAACGGCTGGCGGAGCGTCTGATCGAGCAGACCGGAGCGAATTGACCGGAGCGAATTGACGGGAGTGCCATCGCATCGGGACGGTGGAGGTGCCGCGCGGGCTCGGCTATACGGGCTGGGGGCGTGGACCCCTTGGCCCTTTCGCCTGTTTCGGCAGGCAGACCGTCGCAGCGGAACCGAGCGATGACCGAATTGCCCTTCGTCGACTACCAGTATCCCTCCCGCCCCGCCGGGGAGCGCCGCCTCGCCATCGTCGGCGAGGCGCCGGGGGCCGAGGAGGTGCGGCAGGGCATCCCCTTCGCCGGGCGCAGCGGCAAGCTGCTGGACGAGAACCTGCACGCCGCCGGCATCGACCGCGCCCAGGTGCTGGTCGCCAACGTCTTCCGCCGCCAGCCGCCGGGCAACAAGGTCGGCCACTTCTTCGCCTCGCGCACCCGTGCGCGCAAGGAGGGGCGCGGCATCGACGAGCGCTGGGGGCCGTTCGGCACGTCGGACTGGGTGCTGGCGGAGTTCTCCGCCGACGTCGAGCACCTGCAGCGCACGCTGACTGAATATGCCCCGGCGGTGATCGTGGCGCTGGGCCGCACGCCGCTGTGGGCGCTGACCGGGCTGAACGGCATCATGCAGCTGCGCGGCACCGTGCAGCCCAGCCGTCTGGTGCCGGGGGCCGAGGTGGTGCCGACCTTCCACCCCAGCTACATCCTGCGCGGCCAACTGGTCGAGCAACCGACCTTCCTGGCCGACCTGCGCCTTGCGGTGGCGCGGCTGGAAGGGTGAAGACGTGATCCTGCGGGAGCGCCGTAGGTTGGCGCCAAGCGCCGGCCTACGATTTCTGGGGCGTCACGGCGGTGGTGAACAGGGCGCGGGCGTGCGTGGCGGCGTTTTCGGCGCGCTCCGGCGCGCCGGCGCACAGGCCGCACAGGTCGGAGGCCACGGCCAGCAGCTTGGACCGGATGTCCGGGTTGTCCAGGTGCAGCAGGCGGATCAGGGCGTTCGCGCGCTCGGCGCGCTCGCTGATCCAGGCGGCGGGTTCCTGCCGGACGCAGATCTCGCAGCCCAGATCCACCACGGGATCCGCTATGGCCGCGGCCGAATCGGCGGCCGCCGGACCGCGCGCGGGCGGTTCGTACTCGATGCTGCCGGTCATGGCGTCCCCTGGTTACAGCGGCGCTTCCGGATCTGAACGCTCCCATGTCGCCATTCCCGCCTTCGCGGAAATGACGGTGCAGGGGGATTCGGATCTTTCGGAAAATCGCGCCGACGGCCTATGCCGTTGGTTCAGGGTTATGTTCGCACACAACCATTCGCGCGTCAAATGGTCGCAATGGTGCGATCCAGCGAAGACTCGCCGGGTCGCCACGTCCGGGCATTGCATATAAGGGTATGTAATTGCCGGGCGCTCAGCGCCCCAGCGTTTCGACGAGGCCGAGGAAGGCCGGCAGCGGGTGGGTGATGACGTAGGTGGGGATGGGGGCGAGGTAGTCGCGCATCCGCCCCTTTTCGGTGAAGCGCTTGCGGAAGCGGGAGTGGGCGAAGAACGGCCCCAGCTTCGGCACGATGCCGCCGGCGATGTAGACGCCGCCGCGCGCGCCCAGCGTCAGCGCCAGGTTGCCGGCAACGGTGCCGAGCATGGCGCAGAACATCTCCACCGCCTCCACGCAGTGCGCGTTGGAGCCGTCGAGCGCCGCCGCGGTGATGTCCGCCGGAGTCAGCGGCGGCGGCTCGCGCCCGTCCAGCACCATCAGCGCCTCGAACAGGTTGACGAGGCCGGGGCCGGAGATCACGCGCTCCGCCGAGACGTGGTCGAATTTCTTGCGCAGCTGGGCCAGCACGGCGCTCTCGCGGTCGCTGACCGGCGCCATGGTGGTGTGGCCGCCCTCCCCCGACAGCGCCGTCCAACCCGCCGGGCCGGGCACGAGGCCGGAGGTGCCGAGCCCGCTGCCCGGACCGATGACGCCGACGACGGCGCCCGGCACCGGGCTGCCCTCGCCGATCTGCTGGCGGTCGGATTCGCCCAGGCGCGGCACCGACATGGCGACGGCGGTGAAGTCGTTGATCACCTCCAGCCGTTCCAGCCCCAGGGCCTGCCGCACGGTGGAGATGGTGACGCCCCAGGGCAGGTTGGTCATGGTGATGCGGTCGCCGGTGATCGGGCCGGCGATGCAGAAGGCACCGTCGCGCGGGCGCGGGCCGGTTGCGGCTGCGGTGCGCAGGTAGGCGTCGGCCGCCGCCTCCAGCGAGGGGAAGTCGGCGCAGCGGTAGATGCGGGAATCCCGCACGCCGGTGCCGTCCATCAGGCCGAAGCGGGCGTTGGTGCCGCCGATGTCGGCGACGAGGACGGGCGAATCGGCGGCGGGGCTGGCGGTCATGCGTAGGGCGCTCGGGTCAGGGCGTTGACGAAGGTTTCCCGCCACCGCGTGATGTCGTTGCGGCGCAGGGTGCGCATCATGGCGGCGTGGCGCTCCCGCCGTTCCTCCAGCGGCATGGTGAGCGCCCGCTGCAGCGCATCCGCCATCCCTTCGATGTCGAAGGGGTTGACGATCACCGCCTCGGTCAGCTCCCGCGCCGCACCGGCGAATTCGGACAGCACCAGCACGCCCGGATCGTCGGGATTCTGGCACGCCACGTATTCCTTCGCCACAAGGTTCATGCCGTCGCGCAAGGGGGTGACGAAGCCGACGTTGGCCTGCCGGTAGAAGCCGGCCAGGATGCGGCGGCCGAAGCTCTTGTTCAGATAGCGGATCGGCACCCAGTCGAACTCGGCGAAGCGGCCGTTGACGCGGCCGGACAGTTCCGACAGTTCGCGGCGGATGGCGATGTATTCCGGCACGTCCTCGCGCGACGGCGGGGCGATCTGCAGGAAGGACACGCGGTTGCAGTGCTCGGGATAGCTTTCCAGCAGCTGCTGGAACGCCTCGAACCGGTGCGGCAGGCCCTTGGAGTAGTCGAGCCGGTCGACGCCGATGATCAGCCGCCGGCCCACCAGGCTCTCGCGCAGCCGCTCGGCGTGGCGGGAGCGGGCGGTGGTCTGCGCCAGGCTGGCCAGCGGTTCGGTGTCGATGCTGATGGGGAAGGCGCGGACCAGCAGCGTGCGGCCGAAGGCGCGGACGCGGCAGCCGCCCTCGGCCGGCGCATCCTCGACCTCGCCGCGCTCCTCGTAGCGGATGTAGTTGAGGAAGCAGCGCAGGTCCGTCTCGGTGTGGAAACCGACGAGGTCGTAGGCGCACAGCTCGCGGATCAGCTCGCGGTGGTTGGGCAGAACGCGCAGCACCTCCGGCGCGGGGAAGGGCGTGTGCAGGAAGAAGCCCATGCGCTGGGTGCAGCCCATCTCGCGCAGCCGCTCGCCGAACGGGATCAGGTGGTAGTCGTGCACCCAGATCATGTCGTCCGGCGCCAGCAGCGGCGCCAGCCGGTCGGCGAAATAGGCGTTGACCCGCTGGTAGCCCTCGCGCGTGCGGCGGCTGACCGAGAACAGGCCGACGCGGTAGTGGAACAGCGGCCACAGCGTCTGGTTGGCGAAGCCGTTGTAGTATTCCTCATAGTCGCGGCGGCCGAGGTCGACGGTGGCGTAGGTGAGGCGGCCGACGTCGGTGCGGTTCGGCTCGCCCTGCGATTCCCCCTCGACCACGGTGCCGCTCCAGCCGAACCAGATGCCGCCGGTCCGCTTCAGGGCGGCCAGCACGGCGACGGCGAGGCCGCCGGCGGCCTGCTTGCCCTCGTCGATCGGGGCCACGCGGTTGGACACGACGACCAGTCTGCTCACGGTGGGGGCCTCCCGTTTTCGAAGGGGGTGTGGCCGCGACCGGACAGGGTCGGCAGCGGGGCGCGGCCGGCACGTCGCAAGAACGGCCACCCCGCCGGGTAGGTTCCCTGCGGATGGGCAACCTTGAGCGGTGCGTCGTGCGCGACCCAGCCATGACGTGGCTGTGGAGGGGGCCGTATGGGGTTGTCCGCACGGCCGCATGGGCCCAGGTCATACACCGCGCTGGGCATACGGGGAAATGCGCCGGACCGGCTATGCCCGCGGCGCCAGCCGGGCCGTTCGACCCCGCCGTTGGTCGCCGTCCGTTGTGCATCGCAACATGACTTAGGCCATATGGTAGCGACTCGGCACCCAATGCCCTCGCCTAACGCATTGGATCGAAAGAGAAAGCATTTTCCCCTTGATCCCGGACCACCTCACGATCATATTGTGCAGTGCGACATCGGTCGTGTCTGCGATGCGGACGGTGTCGTAACGCACTTCTTGGGCGTTTCCTCCCTAGACTCGGGCCGCGGGATCTTCCCGCGGCCTTTTTTCTTGTCCGGAGCCCGGATGGGGAAGGGGATGGGGATGGGGATGGGGAAGGGGACGGTCAGCGCCCGCTCAGGGACCGGGCGTCGAGGCGGCCGAGCAGGAGCATCAGCTCCGCCATGTGTTCGGCCAGCACCGGCAGGAAGGGCAGGCGGGCGAGGTTCGCCTCGTCCATGTAGAGGTCGCGGTTCAGTTCGATCTGCAGCGCGTGCACGCCCAGCCGGGGACGGCCGTAGTGGCGGGTGGTGAAGCCGCCGGCATAGGGGGTGTTGCGGCTGACGATGTAGCCCTTGGCGCGCAGCAGGCGTTCCGCGGCGTCGGTGACGGCGGGCGCGCAGGCGCTGCCGAAGCAGTCGCCCAGCACCATGTCGACGCGCCGGCCGTCGCGCTCGCGGTCTCCGGCGCCGCCGGACGGCATGGAGTGGCAGTCGAGCAGGATGCAGCGGCCGAAGCGGGCGGTGGTGGCGTCGATCAGCCGGCGCAGCGCCGCGTGGTAGGGGTGGTAGAACCGGGTCACCCGCTGGGCCGCCTCGGCGAAGCGCAGCTTGTCGCGGTAGATCTCCTCGCCGTTGGCGACGACGCGGGCGATGGTGCCCAGCCCCGCCGCCACGCGTGGCGAGCGGGTGTTGACGTAGGCCGGCAGTGAATCCGCGAACATGTCCGGGTCGAGTTCGAACGCCTCGCGGTTGGCGTCGAGGAAGGAGCGCGGGAAGAGCGCGCGCAGCAGCGGCGCGCCGTGCGCGGGTGCCGAAGCGAAGATCTCGTCGACGAAGGCGTCCTCGGACTTGCGCAGGGTCTGCCCGTCCAGCCGGGCGGCGGCCAGGAACGCGGGCGGGTAGTGCCGCCCGCTGTGCGGCGAGGCGACGACCAGCGCCAGGGCCTGGTCCGGCGGCGCCTGGATCTCGAACACCTGGTCGGCGCCGGCCGTGGCGTTATCGAAGTGCGCGTCCATGATCCCAGTGATGTAGTCGACGAGCCCCGTGCTGTCACGCCGGACCATCGTTGCTCCCGGCCGTTACGCCCGGCCTACAACAGCCGGACGGGGGCGGCGGTCCGCGGCCGGCGAGGGGAAATGGCGAGACTGCAAAAAAATGAACGGAGGGGGTTGCGTGCCCTGGCGGATGTTGATATACCCCGCGCCACGCCAGCCGGGCGGACACGAGACGCCGGGCCAGCCGGGCGCGTAGCTCAGCGGGAGAGCACTACGTTGACATCGTAGGGGTCACAGGTTCAATCCCTGTCGCGCCCACCATGAAGGCCAGCAACCTCGACGGGTTGCTGGCCTTCGCCCGTTCTGGGGCTTGGCCATCCGCCGGCGGGCCGCGGCCGGCCGGCACGACCGGCAAGGCGCGGGCGTTGCCGCATTCCGGCGCCAAATCCTTCAGCGCCGCCTTGTGGGTGGACCGTGCACGCCGTGAACGCACGAATCCATATATGGTATATTCTTGCCCGGTCGGACGGTCGACCCGTCGCGTGAGGAAGGAGACGTGGCAATGGCCGCTGCCGTGGAGAGCGAAGGCGCCCGCACCATAGGCTCCTGGCTTCGTGCATGGCGAAAGGCCGCGGGCCTGAGGCAGGAGGACCTGGCGGCCGAGATCGACGTCAAGCAGGCCAGCATTTCGCGTTGGGAAAAGGACGTCGTCCAGCCGAATGTCGAGGACCTGAACAGGCTGTACGCGCTGTTCAAGGGCAAAGGACTGAGCGTCGCTCCGCCGCCGGTGGTGAACGGGGCGGACAGGGAGGAAGCGCCTCTGCTGGGGGCGATCCGGCAAGGCGGCGTCGTCCGCCGCGGAGCCGCGGATCAGGAGCGCGTGGCAGCCCGGCAGGCCCCGGACGACCGGCCGCTGGTGGCCTATCGCATTGACACCGACGCACTGACGCCGTTCGGCAACGGCTGGCTGGTGCTGGCGCACGACCACAAGGCCGGATCCAACCCGGCGGAGTGCCGTGACAAGCTGTGCGTCGCCGCCGACGAACGGCATGGCACCGTGCTCGGCTGGCTGCGCGCCGTGCGCGGCGGCTATGTGCTGGAACGCATCAACGCGTCCACCATTCCCCTCGATTCCCTTCTGTGGGTGGAGAAGGTGGTGGAGATCAGGCCGACGTAGCCGGCCGAGGCAGCACCGGGAGCCGAAAGGTCCGCCGGCTCGATCCCCTCCGCCGCGAACCGTTCCAGCGCGGCGGGCATGCCGCACCAGCGAGCGTGCCGCACACGATCCCGGCTCGGGCCGGAACCATGGCAACACAGGCACCGGACGAGGCGCCCGCCGCGCGGGTCCGGGTCGTCGCCTTCCCGCATCCACCCGCCGTTCCTCGCCAGACTGTCGAAACAACGCTGCATGGCACTGCGCCTCGCGGTTCAGGGGTGTTGTTGCGGCTTTTATTCTACAAATAGGACTATGAGCCTGGAAAAATGGGCTGTCAAGGCGGGGGTGCAAAGTCCCGCTCAACCGTCGTTCGCCCTGCGCGCAGGGTGCCAGTCGCTATGGGAGGGAAGGCAAGCCGCAACCCCGGCGGTGGATTCAATACGCGTGGTGGATTCGAATAGCGATGTTCTGGTCTTGTTCCGCGGTATACCTGCGCGCTATATGCGCATATAGTATATTTGTGTACGTGCCAGCGATGGAGATACGATCGTGGCGAAGGGAACCAAGGACAGGAGAGACCGGCGTGTCGGCCCCGGGCGGCCCTTCACGCCGGGCCAGGACGTGCCGGTCACGAGGGATCAGGCGCTGCAAACCACCACGCCGGAGCGCCTGGGCCACTCCGCCCATGTGGTGGAAGCGCGCGACGCCACGGACGGCGGTGCGCCGCCATCCCTTGGCGTCCGGGTGCTGGACGCGTGCCCGCTGGACGCCTACCGGCGGCGCGGCGTGCTCGATTCGCGTCAGCACGATGCCGGGGCGTGGCTGGCGCGGTGTTTCCGCAAGGCCGTGCATCAGCCGTCCATGACGACGTGCTATGGCGAGCGCCTGGGCGGCGGTGGCGGCGCCGATCCGATGCTGGATGGCCGGAACACGCTGTGGCGGGTCCTTCTGGCCAGCGGATTGGCCACCAAGGCGGCCAAGGGAACCGCGGCCGGTGGTGGCGACGCCTTGCGGGACTCCGGCGCCGGCATGGCACTCACGCCCACGGGGGTGGTGGCCATCAACGTGTGCGGCATGGAGGAATGGGCCGGCGGCACCCGCAACCTTGCAAAGTTGCGCACCGCCCTGGACGCGCTGGCCGATCACCTGCGGATCGGCCAGGAAACAGGCGCCGTCCCACGGGGCCAGGGCGCCGGTGCAGATCGTCGATAAGAATATGTTCGTATTTTCGGTTGACACATAGGCATGTTTTCCGGTAACTCTTGCATACCGTGGCGCTTCGTGTCGCAGCCGCAGCCGGAACCCCCGCTCTGGAACGAGAGCGGGGGTTTTCGTTTGGGCATCCCGCTTCCCCGCACCCGGCCGCGACGCCGCCACGCCCCGTCACACCACCCCCCGTCACACCACGACGAGATGAACGCCATGCACCCCAGAACCGTCATCCGCCACGCGCTGGTGGCCCACCTGGGCCAGCCGCTGCCGGACACCGATCCGCCGTCCTACCGCACCGCCGCCGGGGACAGGGTGTACGCCGCCCGCTCCGCGCCGGTGCCGTCGGACGGCCTGCCGTGCCTCGCCGTGCACACCGGCGAGGATGTGCGGGACGCCAGTGCCCCGGCGAACGCGGAAGGCCCGGAACGGCGCCTGCTCACCATCGTGGTGGAGGGCGTGGTGGAGGGCTCGGCCCCCGGCGCGAACGCGGACGACGCGGCGGATGCCCTGGCGCTGGAGGTGGAAAGCGCGGTGCGCGCCGACCCCACGCTGGGCGGCCTCGTCGAGGGCATCCGGCTGGAAAGGACGGCGACGGCGGCGACGGGCAGCGGCGATGACCAGACGGTCGTCGCCAAACTGACCTTCGGCGCCGTCTACTACGCGCACCTGCCGGCCGGGGACGGGCCGCCGCCGCCCACGCAGCTCTACGGTTCCTGGGAGCCGAACACCGGCCCGGCCCACCTGGACGACTACCAGCGGATCGAGCAGGGCCAACTGCCGGAGGTGCGGTGATGACCCCGGAGTTCGTAGACCTGGAGCGCCGCGTCGCCAACGTGGTGCACTTCGCCACCGTGGAGGCCGCCGACTACGCCAAGGCCCGCGTGCGGGTGCGCATCGGCCCCAACGTCACCGCGTGGCTGCCCTGGGCCGCCGCGCGGGCCGGCGGCGATCGCTCCTGGCATCCGCCGGAGGTGGGGGAACAGGTGGTCCTCGCCGCACCCTGCGGGGACCTGAACCAGGCGGTGGTGCTGGGCTCCGTCTATCAGGCGAAGCACGCCGCACCGGGCGACCGGGCCACCGTCTCCCGCACCGTGTGGGAGGACGGGGCCGTCCTGGAATACGACCGCGCGGCGCACGCCTACACCCTGGACGTGCCGGCCGCCGGCACCATCACCCTGCACCTGGGGGCGGCCCGGGTGGTGCTGACGAACGACGGCGTCGCGCTGGAATGCGGCGGCTCCCGCCTGTCCGTCACGCCGGACGCGATCACGCTGGCCGCCCCCGCGGTGGGCATGTCGGCGGGCGGGGGGAGCGGCACGGCCACGCTGGCCGGCAACTTCCGCATGCAGGGCCAGTTGGCCGTGACCGGCGACGTGTCGGCCAGCGGCAGCGTCTTGGACGGCGGCGGCAACTCCAATCATCACAGCCATTAGGCCACCACTCACACTAGCGGAGACCCCAATGCTGGGCATGGACGCCGCGACCGGCCGCCCGCTGGGCGGGCTGGCGCACCTGCGCCAATCCATCCGGGACATCCTGACCACCCGCACCGGCACGCGCGTCATGCGGCGCGACTACGGCTCGGACCTGCCGAACCTGGTGGACCGGCCGATGAACCCGGCGCTGGCCGTGGACCTCTACGCCGCCACCGCCAAGGCGCTGCGGCGGTGGGAGCCGCGCCTCCTTCTCACCCGCGTCCGCATCGCCCAGGCCCGGCCGGGCCGGGTGGAACTGTCGCTGGAAGGCATTTACCGGCCGGACGGTCAGCGCGTGACCATGGACGGCATCGTTGTGGAGTAGGCAATGCCCGCGATCGACCTTTCCCAGCTCCCCGCCCCGACGGTGGTGGAAGCGCTGGATTTCGAGACCATCCTGGCCGCCATGCGCGCCGACCTGCAGGCCCGCTGGCCCGAATTCTCCGCCGCCGTCGAGAGCGACCCGGTGATGAAGGTGCTGGAGGTGGCCGCCTACCGCGAGCTGCTGCTGCGCCAGCGCGTGAACGACGCGGCGCGGGGCGTGCTGGTGGCGACCGCCGCCGGCGCCGACCTGGACAACCTGGGCGCGCTCCTGAACGTGCGGCGGCTGGTGGTGACGCCGGCCGACCCCGCCGCCAATCCGCCGCGCGCGGCGGTGCTGGAGGACGACGCCCGGTTCCGCCAGCGCATCGTCCTGGCGCTGGAGGGCTATCCGACGGCCGGCGCCACCGGCGCCTACCGGTTCCACGCCCTGTCCGCCACGGCCGACGTGAAGGACGTGGCGGTGCGCAGCCCCTATCCCGGCAAGGTCCGGGTGGTGGTGCTGTCGCGTGCCGTCGGCGGGGCGGCGGACGCCGCGCTGCTGGCCACCGTGCAGGCGGCCCTGTCGGACGAGAAGGTGCGGCCGCTGACCGACAGCGTGGAGGTGGTGTCCGCCGCCGTCGTGCCGTACCGCGTGACCGCCACGCTGCACGTCCAGCCCGGGCCGGACGCGCTGGTGGTGAAGCGGGCGGCGGAGGAGGCCGTGGCCGCCTACGTCGCCGGCCGGCACGCCATCGGGGCGGGGGTGGCGGTGTCCGGCCTGCTGGCCGCCCTGCACCAGCCGGGCTGCCGCACCGTCCGGCTGGCCGAGCCGGCGGCCGACCTGGAGGTGGGGCCGGACTCCGCCCCCTTCTGCGAGGCCGTGACCATCACCGTGGAGGAGGGGTAAATGACCGCGTCCCTTTTGCCCTCCAATGCGACTGTAGCGGAGACGGCGATCGCCGCGACAGCGGGGCGGCTGTCCGCCGTTCCCGTCCCCAACCGGGACCTGTGGAACCCGCAGGCCATCCCCGCCCACCTCCTGCCGTGGCTGGCGTGGTCGCTGTCCATCGGCGAGGAATGGACGCTGGCGACGACGGAGCAGGAACAGCGCGACATGGTCGCGGCGGCCGTCGACCTGCACCGCTACAAGGGCACGCCCTTCGCCGTTCGGCGCGGCCTGCGGGCCGCCGGCTTCCGCGACGCGACCCTGCACGAGGGGGAGCCGGTGCTGCGCCACGACGGCGCGTTCCGGCGCGACGGCACCGAGGATTACAACGTCGGGCGCCGCTGGGCGCTGTTCTCCGTCACCCTGGACCTGGGCAACGACAAGGGGTTCGACGATTCGGTGGCGGCCCGTGCGCGCACGGCCATCGCGGTGTGGAAGAACGCCCGCTCCCACCTGCACCGGATCGAGCTGAAGGCCACGCTGTCGGAGGCGCGGAACGCGCCCCCCGCCGCGGCGCCGGCCCTGCACGTCGGGCTGCATTCGTCCGGCGTCCGCGCGGGCTGGCGCGATGGCACGCACCGCCGCGCGGCGCCCACCCGGTACGTGCGGGACGGGGCGTTCACCTATGGCGCCGGGGTGCGGCGCGACGGCGCCGCCCGCTGGACCGGGCTGCGCTTCGGCCGGCCGCGCGTGCAGGCGATGCTGCACGCCGGCCTTCGGCTGGAGGTGCTGCGCGGGGTGGGGGTGTCGCGGGACGGCGCCATCCGCTTCTCCGGCGTCCACCGGCGCGGCGACACCGGGGCGCTGGACGTGTGGCCGCCCGTCCGGCGCGTGGCGCTGGACGACGCCCGCGCGGCGTGGCCGGAGATCCCCGGCTTCCTGGTCCACCCGGACCCGGCGGCATGGGCCGAAGGGCGGCCGCTGGACGGCCCGGTGTACGGCGCCGCCGTGCGCCGCCATCCGCGCGACGCGTCCTTCCGGCGCGACGGCTCCCGCGCCTTCGGGCCGCTGGAGACGACCTACTACACCCAGCAGGGCAACACCGTCCTTCAGACCGTGTGGGATTACGACACCACGCAATGGGACGGCGACACCACCGAGTGGGACGAGGCGTAGCCCATGACCAGCAACATCGACGTGACGGTGCCGCGTTCCGGGAACGCGGACACCGCCCGGGTGCGCGCGAACTTCGCCACCATCAAATCGGAAGTGCAGGACCTGCAGTCCCGCCTCGCCGGCCTGACGGCGCGGCTGGACGCCGGCATGGAGATGCCAGAGGACGCCGTGCGGCTGGCGCAGCTGGCCCAGGTCGCGCTGTCCGGATCCTACTACCACCTGGCGCACCGCCCGCACATCCCCGCCGGCGCGGAGGATCTGGGGGCGTTGCCGCTGGCCGGCGGGGCGATGACGGGGCCGCTGGCCCTGTCCCGCAACGCCGGCACGGCCATGGAGCCGGTGCCGCTCCAGCAGCTGCAAGGCATGCTGGCGGCGCTGGCGGAGGTGGCGCGCACCGGCCGCTACGCCGACCTGCTGGACCGGCCGGCGCTGGGCACGGCGGCGTCCCGCGACGCAGGCGCGTTCGCCAGCGCCGCACAGGGCGCCAGGGCCGACACGGCGGTGCAGCCGCAGGATCTGGCGCCGGTCGCCACGTCGGGATCCTTCGCCGATCTCGACGGCGCCGTGACGGAGGCGCAGCTGGCCCCGGCGGTGGCGGCCAAGCTCAACAACACGCTGCCCTACAACATCTCCGCCACCCGGCCGCCGGGGGCCGCCGACGACGTGGGCGGCGGGTGGCTGGTCGGTTCCCTGTGGGTCGACGTTCAGGCGGACGAGGCCTACCGCTGCGTCGACGCGGCGTCCGGTGCCGCCAAGTGGGTGAAGACCACGGTGGACGCCACGGAACTGGCGGCGCTGGCCTTCTCCGGCCAGTTCGCCGATCTGGGTGGCAGGCCCACGACGCTGGCCGGCTACGGCATCACCGACGCCGCCCCGATGTCCCACACGGGGGCGGGCGGGGCGGCGCACGCGGCGGCCACGGCGTCCACCGCCGGCTTCCTGTCGGCAGCCGACAAGGCGAAGCTGGACGGCATCGCCGCCGGGGCGCAGGTCAACACCGTCGCCTCGGTCAACGCCAAGACCGGCGCGGTCGTGCTTGCCCACACGGACGTCGGCGCGGCGCCCGCCGTGCACGCCCACGGCGAGGCGACGGCGTCCGCCGCCGGCTTCCTGTCGGCGGCGGACAAGGCCAAGCTCGACGGCATCGCCGCCGGGGCCAACGCCTACGTGCATCCGGCCTCGGGTGTCTCGGCCGGCACTTACCGGTCGGTGACGGTGGACGGCAGCGGCCACGTGACCGGTGGCGGCAACCCCACCACGCTGGCGGGATACGGCATCACGGATGCCGCGCCCGCCGGCCACGTGGGGGCCGGCGGTGCGGCGCACGCGAACGCCACCACCGGCGCCGCCGGTTTCCTATCAGCCGCGGACAAGACGAAGCTCGACGGTATCGCCGCCGGGGCGAACGCCTATGCCCATCCGGCGTCTGGAGTGGCGACCGGGACTTACCGGTCGGTAACGGTGGACGGCAACGGGCATGTGACCGGCGGCACCAACCCCACGACGCTGGCCGGCTACGGCATCACGGACGCCGCCCCGCTGTCCCACGCGGGGGCGGGCGGGGCGGCGCACGCGGCGGCCACGGCGTCCACCGCCGGCTTTCTGTCGGCGGCGGACAAGGCCAAGCTCGACGGCATCGCCGCGGGGGCCAACGCCTACCTGCATCCGGCCTCGGGCGTCGCGGCCGGCACTTACCGGTCGGTGACGGTGGACGGCAACGGCCACGTGACCGGCGGCACCAATCCGACGACGCTGGCGGGATACGGCATCACCGACGCCGCGCCCGTCGGCCACGTGGGAAGCGGCGGCGGGGCTCATGCCGTGGCGACGCAGAGCACGGCGGGGTTCCTGTCGGCCTCCGATAAGGCGAAGCTGGACGGGATGACGCCGGCCACGGCGGCCACGGCGGGCACCCTGGCCCAGCGCGACGCCAACAACAACCTGGCCTCCGGCTCCTTCATCGCCAGCGCGGCGTTCCCGCTCTTCGAATTCCACGAGACCGACGGCGCCGCCAACAACAGGCGCTGGCAGCAGCTCGTCAACGGGCAGCAGATGATCTGGCGCACGCTGACGGACGACGGCTCGGCCGACACGCCGTGGCTGACCGTCAGCCGCAGCGGCGTCGGCGTCAGCTCCATCGCCTTCGGCGGCTCGCTGACGGTGGGGGTGCAGGACGGGCTGATCCTCTCCCGCTCCGCCGGCAACCACCGCCTGCTGAACTGGCGCAGCGGCACGTCCAATCGCTGGCACCTGGGGGCCGACAGCGGGACGGAGGGCGGCTCCAACGCCGGCTCGGCCTTCGTGCTGATGCGCTACAGCGACGCCGGGGCCTACCTGGGCACGCCGATCAGCGTGTCGCGCGCCGGCGGGCTGGTGTCGTTCGAGACGACGCCGGCTGTGGCCGGCAATTACGTCTGGCACGCCGGCAACCTGGGCAACGCCACGACGGCCACCGCCGGGCTGATGTCCGCCGCCGACAAGACCAAGCTGAACGCTCTGGGCAGCGTCGCCTCCGGCGTTCTGCCGCCGGTGAACCAAGCCCCCGCGGCGGGGGCGCTGGGCACCACGAAGACGCCCACGCTCCAGGGCTCCGCCTTCGCCACGGTGGGCAGCGCCGACACCCACGCCGCGTCGCAGTGGCAGATCGCCACCGACGCGGCCTTCACCACCATCGTCTACGACAGCGGCGAGGTAACCACGTGATCACCAAAGGCTATTACGCGTCCCTGCGGGAGCTGCTCGCCACCGGCGACCCCGCCCGCGTCGTCGCCAAGATCGGCTTCGGCACCGGGACGAACCCCGAAGACTTCAACGACACCACCCTGACCAACGCCTTCGTCAAGCCCCTGTCGGGGTTCGAGATGGACCCCGACAACCCGCGCCTGCTGCGCTTCACCTATTCCCTGCTGCGCGGCGAGGCGAACGGCAAGGCCATCACCGAGATCGGCCTCTTCACCGAGGGCGGCACGCTGGTGGCCCGCAAGGTCCGCAGCCCCATCGAAAAGACCCCGGACATGCAGATCGGGGACACCTGGGAACTTCTCGTTTAAGGAGCGCGCCACATGGCCGACCCCAACCACCTCCCGGACGTTGCCGATCCGGGCTTTCCCGCCGTCTATGAACTGGCCGTCGACGATCCGGTCGCCGGCGGCCCGGACGGCGTCGACAACCTGCCGCACAAGAACCTGAAGGAGCGCACCGACTACCTGAAGCGCCGGCTGGAGGCGCAGGCCGCCACGCTGACCGGCGTGGACAACCGGCTGGAGACGCTGGAGGCCAGCTCCGTCGGCTCCGTCGGCCGCGCGCTGCCGCTGTCGTGGGAGCTGTCGGACGAGGGCTTCGACTTCGAGCTGTTCTCCCAGGGCTTCCGCTGGGCGGACATCGCCCCGGTGACGGTCGTGCAGACCGTGGCCGGCGACGAGAGCGTGGACGTGGCCGACACCGCCGGCCTGCAGGCGGGCCGCACCTACGTCATCTACACCGGCACCGGCGTCGGCTACCCGGTGGTGGTGGACGCCATCCTGTCCGCCACGCGCTTCCGCGCGAAGGAGGAACTGGCCGTCTCCCTGTCCGGCGCGACGCTGGCCTGCACGTCCTGGGACGTGCGCGCCGGCTATGCGGTGGCGAAGAACGGCGGCCTGCTGTTCTCCCGCCCGGTGCGGGCGCTGCGCTTCTACGCCGACGCCCGCGTGGTGGTCCGGCGCGACGACAAGGACGGCAAGCTGAGCGTCCAGTACCGCACCGCCGGCACGGCCGGCGCGTGGCTGGACGCCATGCTGGTGAGCACCACCGCCCGCGAGGCCGGCACCCGCGACGAGGAATACGCGCTGTCCGGCGGGTCCATCATCGAGTTACGGGTGGAGGCGGCGCATGGTCCCTCGGGCAAGGACGTGACGGTGCACCACCTTGTGGCCTTCCCCGGCGACACCGCCGGCCGGGCCTGGGAGGTGTCGCAGCCGGTCAACACGACGCCCGCGAACGGCGCCACCAACGTGCTGGCGACGCCGACGCTGCAGGGCAGCGGCTACCGCAGCCTGTACGGCGTGGCCCAGTCGAACGCGGAGTTCCGCGTGGCGACCGAGCAGGACATGACGAACGTGGTGCACGCGGCCGTCGCCGGCAGCGCCACCACCTCCCACGCCATCCCCAACGGCGTGCTGACCACCAACACCGTCTACTGGTGGCAGGCCCGCTACCGCGACGCGGACGGCACGTGGTCGCCGTGGTCGAAGCCGACCGCGTTCTCCACCGGCGCCATCTTCCGCTACGTCCAGCAGCCGCTGAACACCGCACCCGCCAGCGGGACCAAGAGTGCCTCCACCGTGCCGACGCTGCAGGCGTCCGGCTTCCTGGTGGTGGGCGGCACCGACACGCACGCCGCGTCGCAGTGGCAGGTCGCGACGGACGCGGCGTTCACGGCCATCGTCTACGACACGGGGGAAACCGTGGCCAGCACCAACCACACCGTGCCCGCCAACACGCTGGCGGACCAGACCACCTACTATTTCCGCGCGCGCTACAAGGGCACGGCCCTGGGCCTCTCCCCCTGGTCGGCGCCCACCAGCTTCTCCACGCAGGCCATGCCGGCGGCGCCCACGAACACGGCACCGGCCAACGGCGCCACCGGCGTGACGCTGCCGGTAACGCTGCAATCGTCGGCCTTCTTCATTCCGGGTGGCAACGACACGCACGCCAAGTCGCAGTGGCAGGTGTCCACGTCGGCGGACTTTTCGGCGCCGCTCTACGACAGCGGGGAGGTAGCGGACCTGACCAGCCACAGCGTGCCGGTGGGAGCGGGTGCCACCAGCTACTATTGGCGCGCGCGGCACAAGGGGCTGAACGCCGGATGGGGGGCATGGTCCAGCGTGACCAGTTTCACCACTGCGCAGCCCTCCGGCTCGCAGACCTTCACCACGCCAGGGACCTATACCTTCACCGTTCCGGCGGGGGTGACGTCTCTGTCCGCCGTGGCGGTCGGCGGCGGCGGGGGAGGTAACAACTCCTATGGAACCGGCGGCGGCGGCGGCGGGCTCCGCTACGTCAGCAACCTTGCCGTTATCCCAGGACAACAGATCACGTTGGTCGTGGGAAGTGGCGGTGCGCCAGGGGCAAATGGCGGGTCGTCCTCGCTTGGATCGTTCATCACCGCCTACGGTGGCCAGTGCGGCGGCAATGGCGTCGGCGGCCTGGGTGGTGCCGGCGTTGGCGGTACGGGCGGTGGTACGGGCGGCCAAGGCGGATACAGCATCAACGGTGCAGGCGCATTTGCGGGCGGCGGCGGCGGTGCAGCCGGCTATACGGGAAATGGAGGTCGGGGAGCCGGCTTTGGTCCGTCGAACACTGCGTCCGACGGCTTGCTGGCCACGGCTGGCTCCGGTGGTGGCGGGGCAGGTGGCGAATTCTGCGGCAACGGTGGGCCTTCCAATTACTTCGGTTCCGGTGGTGGCGGCGTCGGCTTGGCCGGACCCGGCGCGAGTGGTGCCATCGCTGGAACCTACGCGCGTGGCGGCGGCGGCGGCGGGGGATCCGGTGGTGCCAATGGTGCAATGCGCGACGGCGCCGGAGCGAACGGATCTGGCGGCGCCTGCGGCGGCGGTGGCGGCGGGAGCACCTACATGTCCACGGGCGGCAGTGGTGGCGCCGGTGGCGTCGCCTTGATTTGGGGACCGGGTGCCGCGTTCTAACGGGAGAAACACATATGTTGTGGGCTCGCATCGACGAATATGGCCGGGCGGCTGAGTTCATCACCTTCGACCCGTCCAACGCCTTTCACCCCGATACGATTTGGGTTCAGGTTCCAGATCTTTACCGGGAGTGGGTGGACACCGAATACATCCAGGCCGAAGGTGGAAGCCTCGCGCCCCCCTCGCTCGACCACCTCAAGCAGCAGGCCAAGGCCCGCGTCGCCGCTCGCCGCTTTATGGCGGAGACCGGCGGGCTCACCCTGCCGGACGGCACCGGGCTGCGCACCGACCGCGAGAGCCAGGCCATGATCGGCAACGCCGTGGCGCTGGCGCAGCTGGAGCCGGACGCCCCGGTGGCGTTCAAGGCGGCCAGCGGGTGGGTGACGCTCACCGGCGCGCAGATGCAGGCCGTCGGCCGGGCGGTGGGCGCGCACGTGCGCGCGTGCTTCGCCCGCGAACAGGCCATCGGCGCGCTGATCGACGCGGCCGACACGGTCGACGAGGTCCTCGCCACGTACGACGCCGAAAAGGACGAGGGCTGGCCGGCGTAAGCGGCCGCAGCACTCCGTCCGACGTTCGGCCCGCCTTCGGCGGGCTTTTTCTTTTCCCGAAAGCCTTGGGAGCACACCGGAATGCCGGAACAGTTTCTCCACGGCGTGGAAGTCGTCGAAATCGACAACGGCCCGCGCCCCATCCGTACCGTGAAATCCTCCATCATCGGTGTCGTCGGCACGGCACCCGACGCGGACGCCGCGGCCTTCCCGCTGGATACGCCCGTGCTGGTCGCCGGCAGCCGCCAGGAGGCGGCCAAGCTGGACACCACCGGCGACGGCAAGGGCACCCTGCCGGCCGCGCTGGAGGGCATCTTCGACCAGATCGGCGCCATGGTCGTCGTCGTCCGCGTGGCCGAGGGGTCCGACGCCGACGAGACCATGGCCAACCTGCTGGGCGGCGTGAACGGCACCACCGGCGCCTATGAGGGCGTGCACGCCCTGCTGTCGGCGCGCACGGCGCTGGGCGTCGTGCCGCGCATCCTGTGCGCGCCGGGCTTCACCCACCAGCGCACCACCGGCGGCGTCACCGGCGTGGCCGTGGGGGCCGGCGGCAGCGGCTATGCGGCCAGCGGCACCACCGTCACCATCACCGGCGACGGCGTGGGGGCGGAGGCCAAGGCCGTGATCACGGCCGGCGCCGTCACCGGCGTCACCGTCACCAAGCCGGGCTTCGGCTACACCAGCGCCACCGTCACCATCTCCGGTTCCGGCACCGGCGCCACGGCCACCGCCAGCCTGGGCACGGTCGCCAACCCGGTGGTGGCGGAGTTGCTGGGCATCGCCGAGCGCACCCGCGCGGTGATCATCGCCGACGGCCCGAACGCGACGGACGCGGCCGCCATCGCCTACCGCGGCGACTGGGGCTCGCCCCGCGTGTTCGTGGTCGATCCCTGGGCCAAGGTGGTGCGCGGCGGCGCCGTGGTGGACGAGCCGCTGTCGGCCCGCGTGGCCGGGCTGATCGCCAAGATGGACAACGACCGCGGCTTCTGGTGGAGCCCGTCGAACCAGGTGATCAACGGCATCGTCGGCACCGTCCGCGCCGTGGACTTCACGCTGGGCGATACCAACTGCCGGGCGAACTACCTGAACGAGCGCGAGGTGGCGACGGTCATCCGCGAGGACGGCTTCCGCCTGTGGGGCAACCGCACCTGCGCGGCCGATCCGAAGTGGGCGTTCCTGTCGGTCCGCCGCACCGCCGACCTGATCAACGACAGCCTGCAGCGCGCCCACCTGTGGGCGGTCGACCGCAACATCACCGGCACGTACCTGCAGGACGTGACGGAGGGCGTGAACGCCTACCTGCGCAGCCTGAAGGCGCAGGGCGCCATCCTGGGCGGCCGCTGCTGGCCCGACCCGGACCTGAACAGCCCGGCCAACATCACGCAGGGGAAGGTCTTCTTCAACTTCGACTTCACCCCGCCGTACCCGGCCGAACACATCACCTTCCGTTCGCAGCTCGTGAACGACTACATCGCGGAGATCCTGTAAATGGCCATCCAGCTTCCCAGGGTTCTGAAAAACCTCAACCTGTTCATGGACGGTATCGGCTACGCCGGCCGCGTGGACGAGGTGACGCTGCCCAAGCTGAGCATCAAGGCCGTGGAGCACCGCGCGGGCGGCATGGACCTGCCCGTGCAGCTCGACATGGGCCTGACGGCGATGGAGATCGCCATGGTGCTCTCCGACTTCGAGCCGGAGGTCTTCCGGTCCTTCGGCCTGCTGGACAGCGCGGGCACGCCCATCACCGTGCGCGGCGCGTTCCAGGCGCAGGGCAGCGCCGACGTGCTGGCCGTCAGCATCGCCATGCGCGGCGGCTGGAAGACTTTGGACGCCGGCAAGTGGAAGCCGGGCGAGAAGTCGATCCTGACCGTCACCGGCGCACTGTCCTACTACAAGCTGATGGTCGGCAGCGAAACGCTGGTGGAAATCGATGCCGTCAACATGGTGCGCATCATCGATGGTGTGGACCAGATGAAGGCCATGCGGGACGCCATCGGCCTCAACAGCGGCTTCATCTCCTTCCCCTGAACGCCATAGCCCGACCCCGGGCGCCCTGACCACGGCACGGGCCGGCGCGGGACACCGCGGCCGGCCCGTGCCGTTCCGGGCACCCAGGCCCACGCCATCCGGCATACAAAGGACACCGGGACATGACCGATACGTACGATCCGACCAACACGCAGGACTGGGCGGCCGGCGGGCCGCGCACCGTTACCCTTGCCGTTCCCGTCGCCGTCGGCGGCCGGACCATCACCGACGTCACGCTGCGCCGCCCCAAGGTGGGCGACCTGCGGCGCATGGACAAGCAGAAGGGCTCCGACCTCGACAAGACGCTGTGGATGGTCTCCACCCTGGCCGAGCTGACCCCGCAGGAGGTCGACGAGATCGACGCCGGGGACCTGGAGGCCATCGCGGAGGTGGTCGCGGGTTTTACGCGCAAGGGGCAGGCCTAGCCCCGGACGCGGCGTGGGCGGCGATGGCGGACATCGCCGCGGTGTTCGGCTGGACGCCGGACGTGATGGACGAAATGGAACCCCCGGAGCTGCTGCGCTGGCACGTGCTGGCGCGGGAGCGCGGGGCCGTGGCCGGAGGCAGCCGTGGCTGAAGGGAACGTCACCAATACCGTGTCCGCCGTGGACCGCCTGACGGCCCCGGTGCGGACGATGAACGAAGCGTTGGCAGCGCTGGCCACCCCGTTCGAACGGCTGACCGTCGCCGTGCGGACGCTGGGCGGGGAGGCCGGGCTGGGCTTCCTGGAAGGGCAGGTCAAGGCCGTGGGCGCCGGTGCCGGCGCCGTGGCGGGGCGGGTGGCCGGCTTGGCCGGCACCGTGCTGGGCGTGGCTGGCACGGCCGGCATCGTCGGCGGCGGCATCCTGCGGGGAGCGGCCGAGTCCGAACGGCAGGAGGCGATGCTGACCACGCTTCTGGGCAGCAGCGCCAAGGCGAAGGAAAGTCTGGGGTGGGTCGACGGGTTCGCCGAAAAAACCCCGCATACCGGCGGCGACCTGACCGAGGCGTTCATCCGGCTGACCGCCCACGGCATCGATGCCCGGGCAGGGGCGCTGCAGGCCGTCGGCGACGCCGCCGCAGCCACCGGCCGGCCGGTGGCGCAGATGACCGAGGCCTTCACCGCCGCGGCCGGCGGCCGGATGGACCGCCTGCGGGACATGGTGGGCGGCCACGCCGAGACCAGGAACGGCATGGTCACCTACACCGTTGCCGACCAAGAGGGCCGGCAGCGGGTCTTCGAGGCCGCCGCGACGGATTCCAAGGCCCTGCAGGCGATGGTCATGGAGGTGTTCAAGGCCAAGGGCTACACCGGCGCCATGGACACCCTGTCGCAGACCTGGAGCGGCATGTGGACCCGGCTGACCGAGGCCGTCTCCGGCTTCGGGCAGATGATCGCCGACGCCGGCGCGTTCGACATCCTGAAGGACAAGCTGCACGCCGTCCTGGACCTGATCGGCCGGTGGAAGGCGGACGGCACCCTGCAGACGTGGGCCAAGGGAATATCCGACGCCTTCACCGGCGCCATGCAGGCCGTCGAGGGCAAGCTGGCCGGCGTGAATTTGGGCACGGTGTTCGACGACGTCGCCAGCGCCGCCTCCCGCATCGCCCAAACCGTCGGCCGCGTGGTCGCGTGGCTGGGCGGTTGGGAGAACGCGGTCATCGTCGTCGCCGTGGCGCTGAACGCCCAGCTGATCGTGGCCGTGGGACAACTCACCGCCGGGCTGGCGGGCCTTGCGGCCGGCGTCGTCCGCGTGGGCGCGTCCATGGCGGTCATGGTCGCCGGCGGGGTGGTGTCGGGGATCGGCACCTTCATCGCGTCCGTGCGGAGCGGGACCGGCGTGATGGCGGCGTTCAACGCGGTGCTGTCGGCGAACCCCATCGGCGTCGTCGTCATGGGGGTGGCGGCGCTGGCCGCGGTGGCCTACGCCGTGTGGGCCAATTGGGAAACGCTGGGCGAGCTTTTCGGCGCGGTGTGGGACGCCATCGCGTCCGCCTTCTTCGGCGCCGTCGACGGCATCGTTTCCCTGCTGTCCGGCTTCTCGCCCGCAACGCTGCTCGCCGGGGCGGTGGACGCCGTGGTCGGCGTCTTCACCGGCGCCGACCTGTTCGCGCTGGGGACCGGGTGGATCGGCGGCCTGTGGGACGGCATCGCGTCCCGCTGGACGGCGCTCACCGCCTGGCTGTCGGAAGCCCTGGCCGGGCTTACGGGGTGGCTGCCCGACTGGGCGAGGGGGCCGCTGGGCATCTCCGCGCCCGGCGCGCCGCCGCCCGTGCCGGCGGGCGGCGGCGCCTCGGCGGTGACCGAAGTGGCCCGAGCCCCGGCCCGTCCGGCCGCCGCCGGAGCCGCCGCCGGCGTCCTCGCGCCGCCGGGCGCCGCCCGCGCGGCTGGGGCCGCGCCGGCCGCGGGGCCACCGACCTCCGCCGCGCCGGTCGCCGGGGTGCCGGCTGCATCGGCATCGCCGGGTGCGGCGGCCGTGGGAGCGGCACGCGGTGCGGTGGTCAACCAGATCAGCGCCCCTGTGGCGATCTCCGTCACGGTGAACGGCATGGCGGACATCGACGTGCTCCGCCGCGAGGTGGAGGGCGCCGCCCGCCGCGCCATGGAAGACTGGCAGTGGCGCCAGCAATCGGCGGCGGGCGCCGCCCTGTGGGGAGGAGACTGAGCCATGGCCGAACGCATCATGATGGCGCTGGGCGACTTCCGCTTCGAGGTGGGAACGGCCGCGTACCAGACGCTGACGCGGGCGCAGGGCTACCGATGGGTGCCGCAGAGCCGCGTGGGGCGGGTGCCGGCGCTCCAGTTCGTGGGTCCGGACCTGGAGACGGTGGAACTGCACGGCGCCATCTTTCCCGCTTTCATGGGTGGCCTCGGGCAGATCGCGGCGATGCAGGAACTGGCCGGCCTGGGCGTGCCCCTGGATCTCGTGGACGGCACCGGGCAGGTGCTGGGCCTCTGGTGCATCCTGTCGGTCAACGAGACCGCCACGGAGTTCACCGAGGACGGCATGCCCCGCCGGCAGGACTTCATCCTGAAGCTGACCGCCTACGGCGAGGACGAGCAGGAGGACGGCGCATGACCGCGCTCTACGTCACGAGGAACGGGGACATGGTGGATTACGTGGCCTGGAAGCACTACGGCAGCCGCACCGGCGCCGTGGAGGCCGTGCTGGACGCCAACCCGGGGCTGGCCGACGCGGGCGTCGTCCTTCCCGCCGGCCGCACCATCACGCTGCCGGACCTGCCCGCCAGGACGACGCAGCGCGTCGTCCGGATCTGGGGGTGACCATGCGCCCTGCCTTCAAACTGCTGGCGGACGGCCGGGACATCACGGCCAACATCCGCGACCGCCTTCTGTCCATCACCTACCACGACGAGGCGGAGGCCAAGTCCGACCGCCTCACCCTCCAGCTCGACGACCGGCCGCGCCCGGCGGACGGCGCCCATGGGGCGCAGCATGTGGCGCTGCCCGGCGTGGGATGCCGGCTGGAGCTGTCGCTGGGCTACGAGGAGACCGGCATGCTGCCCATGGGCAGCTTCCTGGTGGACGAGGTCGAGCACAGCGGCCCGCCCGAGATGCTGAAGGTGACCGCCAAGGCCGCCGACATGGTGGGCCCCTTCCGCACCCCCACCTCGCGGTCCTGGGACGCCACCACGCTGGGCGCCATCGTGCAGGAGATCGCGAGGGCGCACGGCTACCAGGCCCGGCTGGACCCGGCGCTGGCCGCGGTGCCGGTGGCGCACGAGGACCAGACCAACGAAAGCCCCATGGCCTTCCTCCACCGCCTGGCCGAGCGGCACGACGCGGTGGTCAAGCCGGTGAACAGCATGCTGGTGCTGGCGCCGAAGGGCAAGGCCAAGGCCGTCAGCGGCAAGACGCTGCCCGAAGCCGTCGTACGGATGGACCGGCTGTCCACGTGGATCTACAGCCACAAGGCGCGCGCCGAAGCCGGCAAGGCCAAGGACGCCAAGGGACCGGCCGGCGGCGTCCAGACGGCCTACTGGGACAAGGACGCCGCCGCGCAGAAGCAGGTGCAGGCCGGGGCGGCGCCCCACCAGAACACCCGCTTCGCGTGCGCCGACGCCAAGGCCGCCGCGGCGGACGCCGCCGGCACCAAGAACCGGAAGGACCGGGGGGCGGCCAAGTTCACCTGCACCACCATCGGCGACCCGCGGTTCATGGCCGAGCAGAAGCTGAGGCTGCAAGGCTTCCGCCCCGGCCTGCCGACGGAGTGGCGCGTCACGATCGTGGAGCACCAGTTCGACGCGAAGGGCTACGCCGTGGGCATCACTGCCGAGCTGTTCACGCCGGAGCAGGAGGACGTGGGCAAGGCCGCTTCCACGGCGGGGCAGGAATAGTCGCGTCCCGCCTTTTCCAAACCCGCGCTGATAGGGCCGCCATGGACAAGCACACCGCGTTCTACGAACTTGCGGTCAATGGGGCCGTCGCGTCGTTCGGCGCGATGGCGAACTACCTCTACGCGCACGTGACCAGGAACGTGCCGCTCAACTGGCTGCGCTTCCTCACCAACATCGCGCTTGGTTTCTTCATCGGGCAGGTGGTGGGGGACTTCCTGCCGGCGGACTTCGCCTATCGGGACGGCACCCTGCTGATCGCGGGGTTCAGCGTCTACCCGCTCCTGCAGATCCTGGAGATCAAGGGCGGCGAGTTCGTCGCCCGGCACCTGGGCGTCGGCCCAGTTTCCAAGCACGGCCCCGGACGGCGGGGAAACGGCCTCGGCCCATAGCGCTTCCCCGCGTTCACCCCCCTCACGAACCTGAAGGAAAGGCACACACCATGCTCGACATGATCCTGCGCGCCCTGTCTCAGCCGTCCACCTACGCCGGCCTGTCCGGCATGGCCGGCGCCATCGGCCTGTCCGCCCCGGAATTCCAGGCGCTCGCCGCCGTCGCCGCCACCCTGTTCGGCGCCGTCGCCGTGTTCGTGAACGAGCGCGGCGCCTGACCATCCCCCCTCCCGCAACGGCCCCCGGTGCTTCGGCGCCGGGGGCCTTTTTCCGTTTCAGGCCGGGCCGGAGCGGCAGGTCCCTACACGCCGGCGAAAGCCCGACGCTGGTTGTGCCCCCTTACACGATCACCGGCTCGGCGTACGTCATGACGAGGTACAGCACCGCCTCTCCATCGCCTGTGTTCCGGTAGGCATGCGGCACGTCGGCCTCGAACAGGATGCTGTCGCCCTCGGCCAGCGTGTGCGGGCCGTCGCCGGTGACGATCTCCACCGTGCCACGGCTCACCGTCAGGTTCTCCGTGGTGCCGGTGGCGTGGGCGTCGGCCTGCTCCTCCGCGCCCGGTGCCAGGCGCAGCTCGTAGAACTCCACCTGCCGCTCGCCCTCGAAGGGGAACAGCGCGCGCGAGGTGAAGCGGCCGTCGTGCGAGGCCAGCACCTTGGTTTCGGCGCGGCGCAGCACCGTCGTGCGGCCGGCGGCACCGGCGCTGAGCAGGCTGGAGAACGGCACCTCCAGCACCTTGGCGATGCGCCACAGCGTGTCGATGGCCGGCACGCCGCCGCCCGCCTCGATGCCGGCCAGCACGGCCGGCTCCACGCCGGCCAGCCGGCCCAGCCGCTCCACCGACAGCCCCTGCTGCGTGCGCAGCAGGCGCAGGTTGCCCGCCACCGTGCGGGCGAGGTCGCTCAGGTCGTCGTGCGTCTGCGTCATCGTGATCCTCCGGTCATCGCGGTCTTCCCCTGGCGGCGCGTTCAGCGCGTTCGGCGAGTTCGCGGCCGGCCTCGGCGCAGCGGGTGCGCAGTTCCGGCACGGCCAGCATTTCCCAATAGGGGGCGCGGGCCAGCGGGCCGACGGCGAACAGCCGGTCGGACGGGCGGCCGTCGGCGCCGACCAGCGCTCCGTCCGCCGTGACGTCGAGGCCGAGGCGCAGCGGGTCCGGCCGTGCCAGCCCCTGGCCCAGCAGGGCGCGCACCAGCGGGTGACGGATGCGGGCGTAGTCGCACTGCGGCCCGGTGCTGTTGATCAGCGTGCCCACCAGGCTCCACGGCGCCTCGCCGGAACGCGGCGCCACGGTGATGCGCAGGCCCCTTTCCGCCGCGACGAGGCCGAGCAAGCGGCCGGAGCGCACCTCCAGCCGGCCGGCCTCGCGCAACGACTCGATGCGGGCGGCGACGCGCGGCGCCATGCGGTGCCGGTGCACGTCCCACAAGCCCCGGCCGTGGCGCAGGAAACGCCGGCGCTCGCTCTCGTCCAGCGCCTGCCAGAGCCGGTGGTGGTGCGGCCGCAGCGCGTCGAAGGCGGAGCGCCAGCCGGCCCCCTCCGCCTCCGCCCGCGCCGCGTCGGCGCGCAACGCCGCCAGCAGGCCGCGCACGGTGGAGGGCAGGGCCGCCGGGTCGATGGCGGAGGCGAAGGGCCGCGTCTCCTCGTGCACGTGCGGCAGGCGGCCGTTGCGCGACAGTGCCACGATGGGGCCGCGGTGGCCGTTGCCGTCCAGCGTCAGCACGGTGTCCACCATGGTCAGCCCGGTGCCGAGGATGACCACCGGCGCGTCGGCGTCGATGCCGGCGATGGCCGCGTGGTTCCACGGGTCGCCTATGTAATGCGGGGAATCGTACGCCTCAGCCGAGGCCATGGCGGGAGGCGAGGGCGGGAAATGCCCGGTGCACAGCACCGCCGCGTCGGCGTCCAGCACCTCCGTGCCGGTGTCCGCGCCGTCGAGGGTTAGGCGCACGCCGGCCGCCGTGGGCACGATGCCGTGCACCTCGGCGTTGTGGACGTGCAGGGCGACGTGCGGCGGCGCGGCGCGCCGCGCCTGCTCCAGCACGTCGACGATGTAGGCGCCGTAGGTGGTGCGCGAGGCGAAGGCGTTGCCGCTGGACGGACCGGCGGCGGATCCCCGCAGCGACCACAGCCAGCGCTGGAAGTGCGGCGGGTCTTCGGGAAACGCGCTCATGTTGTGGGCGCGCACGTTCAGCAGGTGGCTGTCGTCCCCGGTGGAGTAGGCCAGCCCCGGACCGGGCACCGGCCGCCGCTCGATCAGGTGGATCTCCACCGGCGTCGCCGCGGCGCGCATGAGGTGCACGGCCAGAAGGCTGCCGGTGAAGCCGGCGCCGACGATGGCGACGCGCCAGGGGACGGCGGGGGCGTTCATAACGCACCTTCCGGCGTCCGGAGCAGGGCCTGCGCGACGGACCCGGCGATGCGCGTCGCCGCCGCCCGCTCCTCCAAGGCGTTGCCCAAGGCGCTGCCCGATGCGCTGCAACGAACGGTCATGAGCATGGTCGGCACTCCCCCTGTCGGCCCCGCCGTCGGCTGCGGCCGGGGAATGAACATCATGGGAGTGTATGTTGCACGTTATTTCCTATAATGAAAATAGGAAATAACGGCGGCATGTCCATTCCGCAGCGGGGGCGCGGGGCGGTTTCCCCGTCCGTCCGGCATAACGCGGGCGGGCGGGTGCGTTTTCCCTGCCTGTCCGGTATGGTTGCATCCAGAACAACAGCGGGAATTGCGGGTTAAGGACGAATTACGCCTCTGCCACCCAGACCGGGGAGAAGGCCATGATGCCGTTTGGGAGTTCGCTCCGTCCGCCACACCGGATCGCCATCGTCGGCGCCGGGTTCACCGGCAGCATGCTGGCCGCGCACCTGCTGCGCCGCTGCGAGCAGCCCACCACCATCCATCTGATCGAACGGTCGGGGGCGCCCGGTCCGGGGCTGGCGTACTCCACGCCCAACGGCGCGCACGTGCTGAACGTGCGCGCCTACAACATGAGCGCCTACCCCGACGATCCCCGGCACTTCCTGCGCTGGCTGTGGGCGCGCAACAGCGACAGCCCGGTGCCGCCGTCCGGCCACGCCTTCGTGTCGCGCGCGGTGTACGGCGCCTACATCCGGGACGTGCTGGCCCAGGCGCAGGCCGCCGCCCCGCCGCACGTGGCGGTGAGGACGCTGCGCGCCGAGGCGGTCGACGTGGTCGAGGAGGGCGACGGCGTGCGCCTGCGCCTGGACGGCGGCCCGATGCTGCCGGCCGACCGCGCGGTGCTGTGCCTCGGCAACTTCCCGCCGCCCCCGCCGCGCGTTGCGGCGGATCCGCAGGCGGCGGCCGCGGTCTTCGCCTCGTCCCGCTACATCGGCGACCCGTGGGACCATGCGGCGGTGGCGGCCGTGCCGCCGGACGAGGCGGTGCTGGTGCTGGGCACCGGGCTGACCATGGTGGACGTGGTCCTCAGCCTGCTCGACCAGGGGCACCGCGGCGCCATCCTGGCAGTCTCCCGGCGCGGCCTGCTGCCGACGGTGCACGAGGAGACGCGGCCCTACAAATCCTTCCTGTGCCCGCAGGTGATGCCGCGCACCGTGCTCGACGTGCTGATCGCGCTGAAGGCGGACGCGCGGCGCGCCCAGGCGGCGGGGTTCGACTGGCGGGCCGCGTTCGACGCGCTGCGCCCCCACCATCACCGCATCTGGGAGCACCTGCCGGAGGAGGAGCGGCGCCGCTTCCTGCGCCACGCCCGCCCGTTCTGGGAGGTGCACCGCCACCGTCTGGCGCCGGAGGTGGCGGCGCGCATCGCGGCGGCGCGGGCGTCCGGCCAGTTGTCGGTGCGCGCCGGGCGGCTGCACGGCCTGTCACCGGACGGCGACGGCGTGGCGGCGGCGATCGCCGAACGCGGCGGCGCGATCGACGCCCGGCGGGTGGGCCGCGTGATCAACGCCACCGGCTCGGAATGCGACTACGCGCGCATCCGCCACCCGCTGGTGCAGGCGCTGCTGCGGCGTGGCCTGGCCCGTCCGGATCCGCTGCGCCTCGGCCTCGACGTCACGGCGGACGGCGCGCTGATCGGTGCGTCGGGGCGCCCGTCCGACCGGCTGTTCGCGCTCGGCCCCGCCAGCCGGGCGCCGTTCTGGGAGATGACCGCCGTGCCGGAACTGCGCACCCAGTGCGCCGGGGCGGCCGAGCATCTGGCGGCCTTCCCGGCGGAGCGGGTGCACGGGATGCCCTGGGCGCGCCGCGACGATGCGGCCGGCCACCCCGGCCGGGAGGCGTGATGCGGTGACGCGGGTCGGGCCACCGCCATCCGGCCTGGGGCGTGGGCGGTTGCGCTACCAGCGCGCCGCCTTCGCTGCGTCTGCCAGCGCCTGCCGCGCCGCCGCGGCATCCTTGCGGGCGGCGGTCAGGTCGCGGGCGATCTGCTCCAGCCGCGTCTCCTCCTCGCCCATGCGGGCCAGCGTGCGTTTGGTGAGGTCGCTGTTGGCCGGCAGCGCGCCCAGGTTCTGGCGCAGGCGCTCCTGGTCCTTGACCAGTTCGCCCTGCTCGCGCTCCAGGTCGCCGATCCGGCGCTGCTTGTCGGCCAGCGCGGTGCGCAGCCCCGCCAGCTTGGCCAGCGCGTCCCGCGCGGCGGGCGGCAGTTCGCGGGCGTTGGCGTAATAGGTGATCTGGTCCGGCTGCATGTCGGCCAGGATGAAGCGGTCGACGCGCGGCCGCTCCAGCGCCACGGTCAGCGTCGCCGTGCCGCCGGCCGGCACCTCCACGGGCAGCCGGTGGGCGGAGGGCGTCAGCTCCGCCTTGGCCCCGGCCGGCTCCACCAGATCCCACCCGTACCGGCGGGGATGCTCGACGATCACCGTGCGGGCCTCCCGCGCGGCGCCCGCGATGGTGTAGGTGGTCGTCTGCCGCTCGGTGACGGTGAGCTGCAGCACGCCCTCGGTGGCGGTGGCGCGGGTCAGCGCCTGGCTGGACTGCTCCGTGCGGTCGACCTTCACCTTCTGGTCCACGGCGAAGCTCAGCAGCCGCTCCTCGCCGGCCGGCAGCGCCGCCAGCCGCGCGTCGCCGACGTAGGACACGGCGCCCTCGGCGCCGCGCTCGTACAGCGTCAGCACGCCCGGCGGCAGGCCGGCGGCGCCGTCGTTGGACAGCCGCACGGCGGCCAGCGGGTGGCGCGGCTGCGTGCCGGGCTGGTAGAGGTCCACCGCCGCCGCCGGCACCGCGCGCGCCACGATGGGCAGCAGCAGCGAGCCGCCGCTGGCCAGCGTCACCGGCTGTGGGTAGCGGAACACCACCTGCGTCGTCGCCTCGCTGCTCTCCGCCGCCGTCACCTCCGCGGTGCGCTGCGGGGGCGGGGGCGCGCTCATCGCCTTCGCCATGGGGGCCGGCGCCGGGGCGCCGGGCATGGGTGCTGCGGCGACCGCCGCGGGCGCGGGCGGGGCTGCCTCCGCCATCGTCCGGCCGGCGGCGCGCGGCGCCTCGACGCCGCCCTCGTCCGCCTTGGGCAGCACGCGGCCTAGCACCTCGACCGGCACCTCCTGGCGGTTCACGAAATAAGGCGTGTAGAGCGCCTGCCGGAAGGTCACCGGGTTGCCGGACACGACGGTCAGGTCGACGCCCGCCCAATCCTCCCCGCTCAGGTTCTCCAGCACCGCCCAGCCCTGCAGGTCGCCCGCCGTCGCGGCACCGCCCGGCAGGGTCAGCCGGTAGGTGGCCTTCCACAGCGGCGCTTCGACCACATAGGCGACGCGCACGGTGCGCTCCCCCCGGTCGCCGGCCCCTTGATTTCCGCTGGGCGCCGTGGTGCGGATGGTCAGCCGCCGCCGGTCGCGCTCGCCGTGCTGGGCCAGCGCTGCCAGCGCGGCGTCCACCTGCGCCTGAAGCCTGGAGTCGGCCAGCGTCAGCGAATCGGTCTCCTCCAGCACGACCTGCTGCAGGCCGGACGGCGTCACGACGCTCAGCCGGTGGCGCAGCACGGTGCCGCCGCCGTTGGGCAGCGCCACCGTCTCTTCCGTAACCGACAGGATGCGCCCGGCGACCTGCCGGACACCGACCGCCCGCACCTCGGCCCCGCGCAGCGCGGTGAGAAGGGCGGCGGGCGAGGCCAGCGCCTCCTCCCCGAAGGGCAGTTCGCGGAAGGCTTCGCGCAGCGGCTCCTCGCCCGGCAGGCTGATGGTGCCGATACCGCCCTTGTCGTCGTAGACGACGATGCTCTTCAGCACGTCGTCCACCTGGTCGCGCCGCACTTCCAGCGTCAGCGTGCCGTCGCCGGTCACCGTCGCCTCGTGTTCGAAATAGCCGACGCCGCCGGTGGACAGCAGCACGCGCTTCAGCGCCAGCGGCTGTTCGGCGTGGACCGCCGGTGCCAGAAGCAGGATGGCGAGGGTGGAGGGAACGGACAGGCGCATGGAACGGGCTCCCGAAGCTTCAGCGTGGTCATGCCAGGGATAGCGATGAAATTGGGGCGAAATGCGGCGGAAACGGGATCTTTCCGGTTGCGGCGCCGGGCCGTTGTGCCATCCTCCTGCGCAAGCAATCAAAACGGGAGGGGGGCGGCATGCCGCGAAAGCTGATTTCGTCGGGCTCCACGTTCGAGAAGGTGGCGGGCTATTCCCGCGCCGTCGTCAACGGCAAGTGGGTGTTCGTCTCCGGCACCACCGGCTTCGACTACGCCGCCGGCACCATCAGCGACGACGTCGTCGAACAGGCGCACCAGACCTTCCGCAACATCCGCGCCGCGCTGGAGCAGGCCAAGGCCAGTCTGGCGGACGTGGTGCGCGTGCGCGTCTACCTGACCAGCGCTGCCGATTTCGAACGCGTCGCGCCGATTCTCGGCGAATATCTGGGGGAGGCGCGGCCGGCCAACACCACGGTGGTGTGTCCGCTGATCGACCCGCGCATGAAGATCGAGATCGAAGTGACGGCGCGGCGCTGACGTGCCGCTTCCCTTACGGCTCCAGCCAGCGCCCCATCATTTCCCGCCACAGCGGGACCGCCGCCCCTTGCGCGCCCGGACAGCCGGTGTCGGAAAAAGGCCCCCTCCCCCGCGCGGGGGGAGGGGAGGCAAGGGGAAGCACCCGGTCACCCTCCGGCTGCTTCGGGAAGCTCAGGAGGCCGCCCGCATGGCGGCCCGCATGTCCATGGAACCGGTCCAGGCCCTGCGCCGGCCGGCAAACGCCGAACGCGCTCCGGTGGCGGCGGTCGTGCGGCCGCCGGTCGGGCTCGGTCGTGGCGTGCGGGGCGAGGGCCATGGCGGAAAACTCTTTCAAGGATTCAGGCGCTGGCGGGAACGAGCGTCTGCGCCGACTCCAGGTGGCGGCGCGCTTCGCGCAGCAGCGCCCGGTGCTGGGCGATCGCCTCGCGGACCGGAACGCCGGTGCGGTACAGCCGCACCTCGTTCAGCAGGTCGTCGGCCCGGTCGAGCAGGGCGAAGCGCTGCAGGCAGTGGTCGATGGCGTTCATCGTCGTCCCTCGTGGATCGGTTCGGGGGTTCCCCCTCACGGCACGGCGGGATTTAAGCGTTTCGATATGACTTGCCGATTTCAGATTTCCTGGTTTTTGGTTTCGCGGACACCACCGGCTGTTTCAACGCACACACCCTTTCGCTTCGCGGCGGGAATGTGTTACAAGGCTGTAACGGATGGCGTGTAGACCCCACGGCGTTGGACAAGAGGGGCGGGAGGCTAAGGGCATGCACATTCTAGCGGTCGATGACGACGAGCCGATTCGGGAACTGCTGGCCTCCTACTTGACGGCCGAGGGGTACCGCGTCACGACCGCGCCGGACACGGCGACGGCGAAACAGGCGCTGGAAAGCGACCCGGCCGACCTGGTGGTGTGCGACCTGCGCCTGCCGGACGGCGACGGCCTGGGCCTCGTGCGCCACATCCGCACGGAAACGCACATCCCGGTGATCATCCTGTCGTCCAAGGACCAGGACGTCGACCGCATCGTCGGGCTGGAGCTGGGTGCCGACGATTACCTGACCAAGCCCTTCAACCCGCGCGAGCTGCTGGCCCGCATCAAGGCGGTGCTGCGCCGCGTCGCCGGCGAGGGGCGCCCGCCGCGCGGTGCGGACGAGCTGCGCGCCGTCGTGCAGTTCGCCAACTGGGAACTCGACCTCACCGCCCAGCGCCTGCGCGCCCAGGACGGCCGCGAGGTGGAACTGACCAAGGCCGAGTTCGGCCTGCTCGCCGCCTTCGTCAAGCGCCCGCAGCGCGTGCTGACGCGCGACCAGCTGCTCGACCTGACGCGCGCCGACGGGGCGGAGGTGTTCGACCGCTCCATCGACGTGCTGATCCTGCGCCTGCGCCGCAAGATCGAGGCGAACCCCAAGGAGCCGCGCATCATCAAGACCGAGCGCGG